>CAJUHO010000007.1 GCA_910586195.1 uncultured Bacilli bacterium | reverse complement strand
CAATCAAAAAGCGGTATATTCTTTTTGAGTATACCACTTTGTCAACAGCCTGAAACCATCTTTATATAATAAAGATGGTTAAGCGTTTATATTTTTAATAATACTATATTCTTTTACTAACTGATTGAGACTATATGTAGCATTTGCAGCAGAACTACTAGGTAAATATCTTGCTTCAATATTAGTTTTTGGGAAAATCATTTTTTGATAAATATCATATGCTTTTTTACCAGTTGTAAAAATTACTTTGATATTACTTCTTTGTATTATGTCATTAATATCATTGGTTTTTATATTTTTTATAGAGGCATCACTAGACTTCGTAATAGTACAAGATGCTAAAACATCCCATAATGCAATTTTATGTTTTTTTAAAAAGGTTATTTTCTCATCCGTTGTAATAGGAAATTCCTCATTAAATAAAATTGCGAGAATTTTCCAAAAACGATTTTGCGGATGTCCATAATAGAAGCCAACTTCTCTAGATTTTACACTAGGAATACTACCTAGAATTAAAATTTCGGAATCCTTTTCATAAATAGGTGGTAGTTCGTGTTTAATTTTCATTCTTTACTTTTCTCCCTTGATATGTATTTCTCTTGACCATTTCTTTATCGATATCATTTAACACACAAAATTTTTTCAAAAGCCAATCTGGTTCTATTAATTCATTTATTTTAGGATCTCCTGTAATACGATGAATAACAATTTCTGATCGCAAATATTCTAATTGTGCGACTACAATATCTATATATTCCTTCTTACTAAGAAGTGGAAAAGGCCTTTCCTCATACATTATTGCTAATGGAGTATCTTTTAAAATATGTAACATATGAATTTTAATTCCCTGAATATCAAGTTTATTTAAATATTTCACAGTTTCTATCATATCTTCTTTGGTTTCATAGGGAAGTCCATTAATAATATGAACTACGACGTCTATATTGGCTTCTCTAAGTTTTTTTACCATGTTTTCAAAGCATTCTAAGCTGTGACAACGATTGATGAGCTTAGATGTTTTTTTATGAATCGTTTGCAGCCCCAATTCTATAGTTAAATATGTTTTTTGATTTAACTCTTTTAAATAAGAAAAACATTCCTCACTAATGGCATCAGGACGTGTAGCAATATTTAGACCAATTACATTTTCTTGTTTTAAAATCGTTTCATACTTTTGCTTTAGTTCGTTAACTGGTGCATAAGTGTTAGTATGTGCTTGGAAATATCCAATATATTTTGCACTGGGCCACTTTTTTAATAAAGTATCTTTTACCATAACAAATTGAGTCAATAAATCATCATGTTCATCACCAGCAAACTCTCCACTGCCAAGCTTTGAACAATAAATACATCCTCCATAGCCCACTTTCCCATCAATATTAGGACAAGAAAATCCAGCATTAAGACTGACTTTAAATACTTTACTTAAAAATTTGTTTCTATAATAATAATCTAGTGTGTGATACCGCTTGTTATTATTACTGTATAAAAATGGGTTTTCATTTTTCATAGATTCCATATAAATATAAAGCCTTTAAGAATTCATCTGGGTTTAGTAATAAACTTTTTTGAATTGCTTTGATATTTCCCTTTCTTAGTTTATTATAAATATCAATTACGATAATTTTAGAATTTTCTATTTTGCTTCGTCTTTTTGTTTTTTTGTTTTTATTCTTTATGTAATGAGAAACATTCTTCTTTAGTTGTCTATTAAACTTTTGATAGCTGTATATTTTAGTCTCATCTAAATCAAACATTTTTCCGAGTTCTTCCATGATTGTTAAAGAATACTTTTTCTTTTTTGCCTTTTTTAATAATGGTAGATTGATAATTTCATTCATTAATTTTTTAGATTTTAATACATCTTTTAAGTACTTTGAACAAATTTTATCATATTTTTGATGACATCTTGCAATACTTCCTCTTTTAAAGGTATACTTATGTCCTTCCAATTTTCCAAATTTTTTCATGGTATCATTATAACCAAATAGCATATTTCGTTTTGCTAGCTTTTTGTCAAAATTTAAAAAGAAAGAAAGTTCATTATTGGGTTTTATAATAGTAAGTGGCACCTTTTTTTTTGTAGGCATCCTAATCATACCAGGTGCATTTAAGTCAACAGCGATTACCTCATCAGCACCAAGATCAATGGCCATATTAATGGGCATGTTATCAACAAATCCTCCATCTATATACCTAGCTTCATCAATTTCTTTGATTTGAAAAGCAGGATAACAAGAAGCAGAGGCCATTAAGTAGTCTGCCAATTTTTCCTTTTTGATTTTATCTTTTGTTAAATAAAGAGCTTTTCTTTTGCTAACACTAACAGTGACTAAGCCATATTTGATTTTAGAATGAAAAAACTTATTAATATTAATATATTTATTAATTAAATTTTCAATTCGTATTACCTCAATTCCTCCATGCTTAAAAAATTGATTACGAAACATTTTTAATATTTCTCGGTTGTTATTAAATGATGCATCTTCTCCAAATAATGTTTTCATACTAATTCTTTTCCAAAGAAGAAGCGCTTTGAAATAGTCCTTTTGTACCATTAGAGCTCCATTTAAAGCACCTACAGAGGTACCTGTTACAATACCATATTTTATACGAAGATGTCTTAATGCCTTCCAAACACCAATTTGATAGGAGCCCTTTGCGCCTCCCCCTGATAATACTACTGCTCTCATTGATTCATTACTCCTATCTTTTTTTTATAATTTCTTTTATAACATAATCCGCTACATTAGTATAGTTAGGTAAAACTTGTTCAAAAAATTCACCATAAGTTTTATCTTTTTTCTTATCATTAATTTTTTTTATAATATTTTGTGCTTTTTTATTTGGAATAAAGAAGAAAATAGGATTGTCTCCTGCAAAATCTAAATAAAGAAGCTCCTCAATGAAGTGATTTAAGTGTACTTGATTTTTATATTGATAATCCTCTTTTTGTAAATTATGTTTTGTTATAAATCGCCCTGGATCTATTACGTACATAGTTTTAGTTTCTTCATCATAAATATAATTATCAAAACAAACATCACGTGTTAGAATACAGTTTTCTGCTAATAGTTGGAAATCTCTTTGTAATATATTTAAATTGCGAATGAAATGTTTGCTCGGCATTCTAGTAATTCCCTTATTTTTATTGGCAGTTTGTTTGACATAATCTGACACATATCCTGCATAATGATGTTGTTGATCATAAATTAAGTCGTTTGGTAAGCCAACTTGTTGCGTGTTAATTTCTAATAACCTTTTATGTCGACTTTCAAGAGTCTTTTCCATTTCCGTAAGCCAACTTTGATAATAAAGTTTGTAGACTTTATCTTCTATTTTGTATACTTTTCCTTCACTACCCTTATCGAAGCATTTTCTATTTGTGGTAATATCAATTGGCTTTCCATTTACATAATAAATCATATTTTATCGCCTCTTTGAAAGTGGTTAGATTATAACATGTTTTTTGTTAGAAATCAATGATTTTATGTTATACTAATAATAGTAGGTGATGTCTATAATGGAAAAAAAGATGAAACTAAAAAAACCAATCGTGCGTCTTTTACAAGTTTTAGGAATAATTGGTGTTATTTTGCTAGTACTAGTTGGTTTTTACTTTTATCAGATTCATACACTAGAGAAGATAGGGTACAGTCAAAAGGCCAGCCACAATATTTTATTTAGTTTTAAAAAAGATTATATTATGTCAATTGGAGAAAATAAGACTTTAAATGCTGCTTTTGAAAGTATAGATTATGAGGAGAAAAACTTAGATCGCTATCAAAAAATTAAATTCCAAAATCAAAAACATTTTATTCGTAATATTAATCGCCTAATAAAAATAGGCTATAGCGATTATGAAATTTCTATGATTGTCTCTCATGGTGATGATCAAGCAGTTAGTGATTTCACTAAAAGAAAAAAGATACGCTACTTAGAAGAATTCTATAGTATCTCTTATGCAAAGTTAGAAAACTATGATCGTTATATACAATATATGGATAATTCTCGTGAAGATGAAGAAACAACAGTTTTACATGTTAATTTAGACTTAGATAAAGAAGATTATGAAGATTCTGTGGAAGTGAAGAATTTTTCTATTGATATGTTTGTTAATAAGCACCATGGACTAAGTAAGAAATTTAAAGTAGATGACTTAGTAACAATAAATAAGAAATATACAGTTACCAATGATAAGGTTCAAGCAAATAATGAGGCGTATCAAGCATTTATTAAAATGCAAAAAGACGCTGAAAAAGAGGATATGCATATTTTAGTAAACTCTTGTTATCGTAGTTATGAAGATCAAGAACAAACCTGGGCAACTTATCAGAAACTTTATGGAGATAACTATGTTTTAAGGTATGTAGCAAAACCAGGATATTCTGAACATCAAACAGGACTCGGCTTTGATCTTGCCTCTACTACATCTAATATATTTGCAGAATCTAAAGAATCTAAATGGTTATTTGATAATTCTTATAAGTATGGATTTATTTATAGATATCCAAAGGGTCTTGAAAGTATTACAGGTTATAATTATGAATCATGGCATTATCGATACGTTGGTAAAGAGATTGCGAAATATATAGAAGATCATAATATTACCTTTGATGAGTATTATATTAAATTTTTAGATAAGTCGTAAAAGAAGAAAAATTCTAATAATTTATATTGGATAGAAGAAATAATATGAAAATATTGTCTTCTTCTTTTTTTGTACTTATATTTTTCCTTGGAAATCATCATTTTTTATGTTATTATAGTACTAGAATAATAAGAGGGTGAAGAGATGTATCCACTAGGAAAGCAATTTGAAATTGATTATACACATGCTACCACCGCTGGAAAGTGTGTTTTTCATGGGCAGAATTGGCGTATTAGTGTACTTACGGAACGTCTAGTACGTCTAGAATATGATCCTGCAGGAAACTTTGTCGATATTCCTAGTCAGCTTGTTAAAAACAGGAATTTTCCACCACCCGAATGTAAAGTAAATCAAGATTCTCATTATATTGAAATCACTACTCGTTATTTCCGACTATCTTATGCAAAAGGCCAACCATTTCAGGGAAATAATATCGACCCTATGAAAAACTTAAAAATCAATCTAATTAGTAACGATAAGGATCGTGAACGTTCATGGTATTATGGTCATCCAGAAGTACGGAATGCCTATGGTAATATGATTTCTGTCGATATTCCAAGCAGCAATGTTTACAATAAAGGGTTATATTCCTTTGAAGGTTTTGCAAGTATTAATGATAGTGTGAATAAACTTTTAGCGCAAGATGGAACCTTATTAGATCGTCCCTTAGGGAATGTAGATATTTATGTATTTATGTATGATCGAGATTTTCAACAGGCACTTGTGGATTATTTTAAATTAACAGGATTCCCAGATTTGATTCCTCGTTATGCCCTTGGAAACTGGTGGAGTAGAAATATTGAATATAGCGATCAAAAATTAGAAGATTTATTCAAAAAATTTGAAAAGAAAAAAATTCCTATTTCTATTTTATTGTTAGATAATGATTGGCATTATCGAAATGTGGGAGAAAATATTGGTCTAAAGAGTGGTTTCACCTTTAATAAAAGCCTATTTCCAGATCCTACAGGTACTATTCAAAAACTTCATGAAAGAAATATTCGAGTTGGATTAAAACTTGATCCTACAGCGGGTATTTATCCACATGAGGCATTTTTTCCACAGGCAGAAAAATATTTGGGATTAACACAATCAAAAATTATAATGTTTGATCCCTTAAATCCTAAATTATTAGATATTTATTTTAAGGTGTTTTTACATCCGTTAGAGTCACTTGGAATAGACTTTTTTTGGAATGACTATGCAGGTGGCAACAATTTATTAAATTTATGGGCCATTAATCATTACCAATATCTAGATTCTGGACGTAATGTTGCAAAACGTCCCTTGTATCTTTCTAGAAATTCTATTTATGCACCTCATAAGAATTCAATTCTTTATGCGGGAAGTGCAGAAGTAAATTGGGAAGAATTGAAAAAAATCCCTTTTATGCTATTAAATGCTGCTAATATTGGTGTCTCTTGGTGGAGTCATGATGTGGCAGGAAACCATGGAGGAGTAGAAGATCCAGAACTCTATATTCGTTATGTTCAGCTAGCAGTATTTTCTCCAATATTCCGTTTTCATGCGGCACGTGGACCTTATTATAAAAGAGAACCATGGTTATGGGATGTAAAAACAGAAACAATTGCAGTAAATTACATGCGTCTTCGTCACCGCTTAATTCCATATTTATATACGGAAGCATATAACTATCATAAAATGGGTACGCCAATTGTACAGCCCCTATATTATAACTATCCATGGATTTATGATGATAGCCTGTATCGTAATCAATACTATTTTGGTTCGCAGTTAATGGCAGCCCCTATTCTACATAAAAAAGATACCACTATGAATCGTACCATTCATCGATTCTTTATACCAGATGGTATATGGTATGATTTTACAACAGGTAAAAAATTTCCTGGGGCTAAGAAATATGTTTCATTTTTCCGAGATGAAGATTATCCAATATTTGCTCATGCAGGTTCTATTATTCCTTTATCTAATAGAAGTGATCGTAACAATACAGGACTTGCAACTGACATGGAAATTCATATTTTCCCTGGTGTTTCTAATACCTATACGTTATATGATGATGATGGAATCACTTCACTATATAAAGAAGGTTACTATTTGAAAACTTCTATTGATTATAATTATTTACGTAATAATTATACTGTGATTATCCGTTCTATTGAGGGAAAAAGTGGAATTGTTCCAGAAAAGCGAAACTATAAATTGGTATTTAGGAATACCAGAGAAGCGGATGATGTTACAGCCTTTCATAATGCGACTCCTCTTTCTATTCGTAAGGGTGTAGATGGTAATGATTTCGTAGTAGAGGTTGTCGATGCTCCAACAATAGGACAGATAACAATTAACTGTAAGGGACGCGATATTGAAATAGATGCTATTCGTGTTATTAATGATGATATTGATAGTATCTTAATGGATCTGCAGATTAACACTTACTTAAAAGAAGAAATTGCTGGGATTATTTTTGGACCAGAAACCATTCAAAAGAAACGTATTGCGATTCGTAAGTTGAAAAAGAAAGGTTTGTCGAAGGAATATATGACATTGTTCCTAAAACTGTTAGAATATATTGCCGAAGTATAATTAAAATAGGAAAACGTATTAACTTTTTATATAAGTAATACGTTTTTAAATTATTCATAAGTCCATCAATATACTCTAGATTTTTACTTAATGAAACTAGTCTAGTGGATATAAGAAAACTTCAATAATTTTGCAGCAAATCTTCAGCTTCGGAACTATTGTGTAATAGAACTCTTTTGTTAATATGTATATTTTTAATATGGCTTGTGGCATTACCCTTTTGCTTCATTTTCCCTCCTTAAATATGGGGGATTATAATTATGGTTTAAATATATACTAATAAAATAAATTTATTTCTAACAAGATAAAAATCTTGCAATTGTTTCTATATCCTTGTATACTAGTAATAGTTTTGAAATATGGGAAGTAGTAGTAATTATTTTTTCCTTTTATAAGAGAATTTGTGGTTGGTGAAAACAAATATAGGAAGATAATGAACTTGATTTTCTATGAAATATTTCGGGTAGTACCCTTATCTCATACAAAGTTGCATAGAAGCTCTATGAATTAAGGTGGTACCGCGAAATTTTCGTCCTTAAATGATAGATGCTTTTTTTTTGGAGGTGTGTAATGCAAGAGTTTATATTATTTGTTATGACATTTACTAGTCTTTTTCTAATTTATCAAATTTTTATTGTAAGGGTAGCAAAACGTAGGAATTCATCTAAGAAGCCTATGGAAGTAAAATATTTAGAGGCCCGTTATAAAATAGATTTGAAGGTGATAGATTATAAAAAATTGTTACTTGTGATATCTATAGTATCCTCGTTTGATATTGCCTTATTAGTATCTCTTGTTTCTATGATACATAGTTATATTTTAGAAATAGTAATTGCGTTATTTTTAATAATTCCTCTAATACTTATTAGTTATCATATTATAGGAATTTATTATGTAAAGAAAGGATTGATTAAAGATGTATAATTTTAAAAAAATAGAAGAAAAATGGAGAAAATATTGGGAGGAGAAAGATACTTTTCATACTGATGTTTGGGATTTTAGTAAACCTAAATTTTATGCTCTTGATATGTTTCCTTATCCATCAGGAGTTGGTCTACATGCAGGACATGCCGAAGGATATACAGCAACAGATATTATTTCCCGTATGAAGAGAATGCAAGGATATAATGTCTTGCATCCAATGGGGTATGATTCTTTTGGGCTTCCTGCTGAACAATATGCCGTAACAACAGGAAACCATCCTAATGGATTTACAGAAAAAAATATTGATACTTTTACTAAACAATTAAAATCTATTGGTTTTGATTATGATTGGAGTAAAATGTTAAAGACGAGCGACCCTAATTTTTATAAATGGACACAATGGATTTTTAAACAGTTATATTTAGATGGTTATGCAAAATATATTGATATGCCAGTAAATTGGTGTGAAGAGTTGGGGACGGTTTTATCAAACGATGAGGTAATTGATGGTAAAAGTGAACGTGGAGGTTTTCCTGTTGTTCGTCGTAATATGAAACAATGGGTAATTGATCAAGCTGTTTTTGCAGAGAAACTGCTAGAGGGACTTGATGAAGTTAATTGGCCTGAGTCAACTAAGGAAATGCAAAGAAATTGGATTGGAAAGTCAGTAGGGGCCCATGTAGTATTTAAAATAAAAGATAATGATAAAGAGTTTACAGTATTTACGACAAGGCCTGATACTTTATTTGGTGCAACTTACTGTGTGATGGCCCCAGAGCATGAGCTTGTTGATATTATTGTTACAGATGAGAAACGTGAGCAAGTAGATGCCTATAAAAAAGTATGTGCTTCTAAGAGTGATTTAGAAAGAACAGAATTAAATCATGAAAAAACAGGCGTATTTATTGGTGCCTATGCAATCAATCCTGTTAACGATGAAGAAATTCCAATATATATATCTGACTATGTACTTGCAAGTTATGGAACTGGTGCTATTATGGCCGTACCTGCTCATGATAGTCGTGATTATGAATTTGCATGTAAGTTCCATATTCCTATTGTAGAAGTATTAGAAGGTGGAGATATTAGTAAGGAAGCTTATACAGAAGATGGCGTTCATATTAATTCAGAGTTTTTAGATGGTATGAATAAAGAAGAGGCTATTGCTACTATGATTTCATGGTTGGAAAATCACAATTGTGGAAAAAAACATGTAAATTATAAAATGAGGGAGTGGATTTTTGCGCGACAAAGATATTGGGGAGAACCAATGCCTGTTGTTTATTTAGAAGATGGTAATATTCATATTTTGGACGATGAAGAGTTGCCGCTTATTCTTCCTGAATTAGAAGATTACAAAGGTCATAATGGGAAGGCTCCACTAGAGAATGCAAAATCTTGGAAAGAGTATAGTAAAAATGGAAAAAAGGGATATCGCGAAACTTCTACAATGCCAGGTTCTGCTGGATCTAGTTGGTATTATTTACGTTATATTGATCCCAATAATGATGATGTTTTTGCAAATCAGGAATTATTGAAACATTGGATGCCAGTTGACTTATATATTGGTGGGCCAGAACATGCTGTTGGACATTTAATGTATTCAAGAATTTGGAATCACTATTTGTATGATAAGGGTCTATCTCCAGTAAAGGAACCATTTAAAAAACTTGTCCATCAAGGTATGATTCTTGGTGCTAATGGTATAAAAATGGGAAAACGTTATCCAGACTATGCTATTGATCCTCTTGATATTGTAAGAGACTATGGTGCCGATACTTTGCGACTTTATGAGATGTTTATGGGTCCATTAGAGGCAAGCAAACCATGGAGTCAGCAAGGAGTTGAAGGGGCACAGAAGTTTTTGGACCGTATTTATCGTTTATATGAGTCTGGAAAAATTCAAAATCAAGAAAATAAAAATTTGGAGAAGATTTATCATCAGACAGTAAAAAAGGTAACAGATGATTTTGAAAGTTTAAATTTTAATACGGCGATTAGTCAAATGATGATATTCATCAATGCTGTCTATAAAGAAGAGATTTTTCCAAAAGAGTATGCAGAGGGTTTTGTTAAATTATTAAATCCAGTGGCGCCTCATATTACAGAAGAATTATGGGAAATGCTTGGTTATAATGAGACAATTGCTTATGAGAATTGGCCTACTTATGATGATGCTATTTTAATAGAGGAAGAAAAGGAGATAGCAGTACAAGTAAATGGACGTCTTCGTGCAACGATAAGGGTGCGTCTTGATGATTCAGAAGAGGTTATGAAAGATGCCGCAATGAAAGAGGCGAATGTTCAAAGACATATTGAAGGAAAAGAAATTGTAAAGGTAATAGTTATTAAAGGTAAAATTGTTAATATAGTAGTTAGATAAACTTTAGTTCTTTTTTATAATGCTATTTGTTATAATAGATGTTAATTCTACTTTCATAGAAAAGAGGGAATAAAGTGCTAACTACAATTGACTTAAAAAATAAAATTATATTGGAATTGCTTTTTTCTGGAAAAATATCTGTAGGTCAATGTATTGATTATGATATATTTAAAAGTCTACACTCTAATTATCCATATTTTTCAGAATCCTATTTTGCTAGTATATTGGATATCAGTTATACAACTTTTCGTGGCTGCAAACAAAAATATAATAATGCTATTGTGCTAAAAAGTTTACCACTTTCATTATTTGATGAGATTATTTCTCAATTAATGGAAAATAAAGTAATACATTATAATCAGAAAATCAGCTATTCTCAATTTTTAGATATTTTAAAATATGTTCCCTTTTTAAACGAAAATACTCTTGCAAATCTCTTAGAAATTCCGACAAGTAGATTTCAACACTTAAAATATGGACAATGTAAAACAACAATAATTTTAAAAAAGTATGATATATCAGAACAAGAAGAGTTGATTGTTTCCCAATTAATTAATGATAGAATTATTTATCCTGGTATGCAAATAACATATGATTATTTTAAGAAAATTTATGAATTATTTCCAGATATGGGAGAATATAGACTTGCGTATATATTGGAAATAAATCGTTCTACTTTTTCTAATATGAAGGCTGGAAGTATAAAACCTATTGTTCTAAAGGGAAGAGTCAACTCTTTTATTAAAGGGCAAAAGGAAGAAATTGTTGATTTTTTGATTAATTTTAGAGGTGCTAGATTAAAAGAGTGTATTGATAAAAAGAGATTTATGGAATTATATCAAGGATTTGAATATATTAGTGAGGTTAATTTTGCACAAATGATTTTAGGCATAAACTATAATACCTTTAAAAGTTTAAAGTCGGATAATAAAAAGGCTACTATACTTAAAAATAAAATGGAACTTACAGATAAAATTCGTAAAAATTTATTTTATAATATTTTAGATACTTTTCATCTGAATGAAGGTGATAGTATTTCCTATGAAGATTTTTGCAATATTGAAAATTTATATAAAGAGACACTAACTAAGGATGAGATTTGTAAGATTTTAGGAATAGAGGGTGTACAATTTTCAAATTTAAAGTATAATGGAGCAAAGGTACGAGTGATAAATGGCGTAACTAGAGAAAAAATGAATTTTATAGCACCATTTTTTTCGGAGAGTAGATTTTATTCTAAAGAAGAAATAGAATCAATAATTCAAGAGTATGGTATTACTTGTCATGAACTGATTGTACATTTAATTAATAAGCGACGCTTTTTTATAACGGATGATTATATGGATGCTTTAGAGAAGAATAATGGACTATTTATTGGGAAAGCAATGCTCAATCATGATTTCTTTACTGAGGAGTATGTTAATATAAAAAGACAATTAAAATATATTTGGTATTCATTATTCTCATTTGGTATAAAAAAAGAAAAAGATGATGTTTTTCAGGATTTATTATTATATATTTATCAAAATTGTGGAGATTTATATTATAATTTTTCTAACAGTGAAGTCTTCTTTAATAAGATGAAAAATCGGGTAAAAAAATATATAGTTGGGCAATATATAGACTTGATAAAAGAGAATGATTATAATCATTCGTTAGAGAAAACAGCCTTTTGTCTTTTTGATAGAAATGTTAACGTAGAAAATGAAGCCATAGCTTCCGTAACTGAAGAAGAGAAAATATATGAGTATTTATTATCGGTTTTAGAAGATGGTGGGACACTAGAAGAATGTTTGCATTTGGCAGAGAAGTTCGATACACCAAGTAATCCAATTAGTAAAGTATTAAAAGAAAAAATATATACTAAACAAAAAGTCAGTAATTTTCATTAAATAATTGTAGTAGTTTAGAATAAAAAAGTCAGAATCTATAAAAATTTCAGTGAATGCGTACTTTCAAGACACACGATTTCTAATATCAATTTAAATAATTTTATGTATTAATAAATCACCTATAAGGCTATTTAAGTTAATATATATTTTGATTATAAAATTTAATACATAGTGGGTTTTATAAAAAATCACTGTAGAAAAGGACAAATTTCTACAGTTTTTTTGTATATATAGTAAAAAAGTATAACTCATAAAGGATGATACTTTATGAATTATATTTCTTTATCATTAACTATAATAAATATACAATAATATGGATATATTTTCAATGTTAAAAGAGTGAATTTAATGTAAAAATAAGGAAATAAAAATATATATTAGATTTATAATTAGTCAAAAAATAGTCGAGATATAGAATGAATATGATATAAATTTAATATTAGGATAAAAAGAAAATTAGTCATTTAATCAGTCTAAAGGAAGAAAAATACTATCAAAATAAAGATATAGATTCACTTTCTCATAAAGTATCATCCTTTATGATGAAAATAGATGGATTGGAAAAGAGTGATAGTATGATAGAGAAAGTAAAAGAAAAGATCAAAGACTTGTCAAAGGATAATAAGAAGCTTTTAACCTATTGTGTAATAGGAGTGTTTGTTTTAATTACTATCATAGGAGGAAGTTATGCGATACTAAGTCTAACACTAACAGGAAGAAAAGAGTTAGAGATAGTAGCAGGAACTCTTGCGGTAAGATATGCAGATGGAAATATTGTAAGTCTTGAGAATATGTATCCCGTAAGTGATAAAGAAGGAATGCAAAATACATCGAGTGGATTTAGTGTAGAAAATACAGGAGAGTTAAGAGTAAAGTATGATGTATCATTAGAACTAGGAAAGAGTAAGGATGAGTTAGATGCTAAGTATGTAAGATATGCAGTAAGAGAAAAAGGAGGAGAGTGGAGTTCTCCTGCCTCCCTAAAAGATGGATTAGTGTTAATAAAAGATATAGAAATAGACCCAAAAGAAAAGAGAGAGTATGAGTTAAAGTTATGGGTAGATAGAAATACAGGAAATGATGCCCAAGAGAAGACCTTTAAGGGCAAAATAGTAGTAAGTGCGGTACAGATAAATGCTAGCACCTTAGATGCTACGGCCCCAGTGATTATCCTAGCAGGATCTACTAGTGTGAATGTGCCACAGGGAAGTCGTTATAGTGACCTAGGAGTAGAGAGTGTAAGAGATAATAAAGATACGCTAGATAAGAGTAATGTAGTAGTAAGTTATGAATATTATGATGGAAGTGAAACAAAAGAAGTAGAAAGCATAGATACCAGTAAACTCGGAGTCTATTATGCTTATTACAAGATAAAGGACAAAAGTCAAAATGAAGGAGCAGCAGTCAGAAGTATCAATGTCTATAAGAAAGATACAACTCCACCAGTGATAACCTTAAATGGAAATGCGATAGTAGAGATCGATGTAGATGGTGAGTATACAGAATTAGGAGCCACTGCCACTGATGATATTGAAGGAGATATCACAAGTAGAGTGGTAACAGTAGGAACAGTGAATACCAAAAGAAAAGGATTATACTATATAAAATATCTAATAACAGACCAAGAAGGAAACACAGCAAGTGTTGTAAGAGTAGTAAATGTAGGCCATGTACCATATGAGTTTATCCTAGATATTGAAACAAAACCAACGGATAAGATAGACTTACCAGGAGTAACAGATAAAGAGAACGTTACCTATAAGAGTGAAGATGAGACAATTGCGACAGTAGACCCAGATGGAAACGTAACAGCGAAAGACGTAGGAGAGACAAAAGTTATCATTACAGATGAAGATGGAGAAGAAAAAGAAGTTATTATCAAAGTAGAAAAGACAATAACTCCAGAATATAATCCAGAAGGACCAGGCGTTATTAGAATCGAAAATACGGACAATAAATGTGCCATTAGCAAAAAGGGAGGCACCTGTACAGTAGTGGCCCCCGATATTATTGTAGAAGAAGGATACACAGTAGTAGGATGGAATGAAGACCCTACAGCCAAAGATGGAATCCCTCCAGGAGGAGCATTACCAATCGGAGAAGGAAAGACGTATTACCCAATTACGTATAAGAATGGAGAAGTTTATAGAGTCTACTTTAATGCCAATGGAAATACCATAGGAGAGACCGAGAAGAGTTGTAATACCGGAAATATCTATAGAGGAGAAGAAGGAAGTGCTAGTTGTACAATCACAACGCCAGAGATCACTGCACCAGCAGCCACACCCACAGTACTGGGATATAACCAAAGTGCCAGTGGAACCACAAAAGAGATAGGAAGTGGAGAAAGTTTAGTTTTAGATGCCAGTAATAATGGAAGAGTCTATTATGCGATTACCTCTCGACTTGCAGTAAGTTATATAGCAACATTCAACAAGAATGGAGCGACAAGTCAAACAGATGCCAGTGGTACAGCCTCTACTGCAGCGACAGTGACAAGGAGTTGTACAATACCAGCGACATATAATGGGACAGCTCAGACGGCAACAACATGTAATGTAACGTCTCCTGTGATAGTGGCAAGTAGTAATACCCCAACCATAACAGGATACTCAACTGCTGCGACAAGATATGCGAATGATTGGAGTGCAAATAGTGTTAAAGCAATTAGTAGTAATGTGACATACTATGCACAAACTACGAAAGCAGCAGTTACGAGGACAGCCACTTATAGTAAGGGAAGTGGCGTAAGTGCTATTGGCGCTAATAGTGGAAGTTGTACGATAGCAGCAACCTACAACGGAACAGCCCAAGGGACAAGTTGTAATGTAAGTTTGCCATCTATAACCTCGTTAGCAGGATATAATACAGGATTCTGGTCTACCTCCAATACAGCCACCAGTGGAAGTGCCGCAGGAAGTAGTGTAGGACTAACCTCTAATGTAACCTATTATGCAAGAGCACTAGATACCACAAAACCAATCTGGAAGATAGGAAGTGGTTCAAGTAGTGGAAGTGTATCATCATCTTCGCAAGTAAAGATAGTAATACAGGGAACAGACACCTCAGGAGGTGTGACATCCACTCTAAGTGCTGCAAATATCACTGTAAAAGTAGGAAGTACCACAGTGACACCTACTACCAAGACTTTAAGTGCCGCAAGTAATATCACAAATGGAAAACAATATACACTTACTCTATCAGGATTTAATACTGGAGGAGCCCTATCCATCACTATTGCTGCCAATACCTTAAAAGATGGAAGTAACAATCAAAATATTGCCACAACCATTACACCTGGTGTGACAATTGTAATGCCGCTTAGTGATATATGGAATTCAACTAATTTAGGTGATGGAGGATACACTTCAGGTGATTTTATAAGAGGAACTAATCCAAATAATTATATACGATATTCAGGTGTTTTATGGCGGGTATATAAATTGGAATCAAGCAATTATAAATTAATAGCTGCCAATCCCACTTCACGAGTATCTGATTTGGGTGGAGGATCCTGGGATGCTTCTATAGGGGTAACATATTGCTATCCACTTCTCTGTAATAGTACCGTAGGAAAAGATTTAAATGGGAATTTTTTACAAAACTTATATGAATATCAAAAATTTTTATATCTTAATAATAGTTGGGATACTGGAGGAGCTGGAGAAACTTCTTGTCCAATAGGTTTAATTAATGCATCAGAATATGAACAGATAAATTCTTGGTTACCAGCAGTTGGCTGGACTACTACAACATGTTATGAATCTTCGTTTTATCATGGACAAAAGATAGGTATAGGATCCTCAAGAATACAATGTATTGCAGGCACTTCAGAAGATTATGCTGTTCATCCAGTGATTGTTTTAAAAAATGATATTACGATTGCAAGTGGAACAGGAACAAGAGTAGATCCCTATCGATTAGTTGGAGATAATTCATAGAAAATAGACATAGAAAATTATGCTCTATTTTTTTGTTGTTCGTTTTAGAAGGCAATATAATTATAAGAAACATAAGAAAAGAAGGAATTAAAAATAGATAGAATAATTTAAAATACGCTGAAAGAAAATTTTTATAAGTTATATCTGATTAATTAATAGTAGAAGTAAATATACTGCTGTAAAACTATTAAAGGACTATTTGGTTTAAAGTTAATCGGGTAGATTGTAATTCTAAAGTTTGATATATATGGAAAATATATATTAAAGTAAATGCCATTAATGAATTAAGTATTTATTGCATTTTTCCTTGTTTTATGATATAATTTATGCATATTTAAAGGGGGAATAATATGTCTTGTTATAATGGCAAATCAATTGAAGAGTTGCGAAATAGTGGTAGTATTCCAGTTGTAAATCTAAAAATTTTTGATTCGATTTCTAATCTTAAAATTTCCGAATATGTCCTAGGACATATTGATTATACAAATGAATTGTATAATCAATACTTACAATCACTTTTACAATTACCTAAAGAGAAACGTTTACCTTTTATTAATGCTATAAAAACATCGGAGATTATCGATAATCAAGTTTTAGAAAAAGAAGATAGCTTTTTAATTTCTATCTATATGCAAATGGATCAGGAAAATACTCTTGATTATCTTTTAAAACAGGGAAATCTTAGTTTATCTAGAGATACGTTTATAGAGGGACATAAACGCTTGTTACGTGGAACAAAAAGTGCAAAATTTATTAATAAGGACCATCGAACTGATAATGAGGCGTTTGTTGGTAGACGTGAAAATGGAGAGATAAAAATTCGTTATTTTTCTCTTCCCTATACAGATATAGATGAGGCAATTGATAAAACGCTGAATTTTTATAATTCTGATTATTATAATGAAAATTTATTTTTACAACCTCAGATTATTCATGGATTAATTGCAAGTTTACAAATGTTTGATGATGGAAATACCAGATATGCTAGGATTCTTCAAAATATAAAATTGCATGAATTAACAAATAGACAGTATGATGATTCCTTTGAAGGTCCAACTTTATATGGTACTAGAGCTTATTTTCCTTTTCGCGATAAATATCGAGAACTGATTGGAAACTTGGCAACAAATCCTGATAATGATAATTGGAATGAGTGGTTTGACTTTAACTTAAATCGTATGGAAGATCAAGTGTATTTTTTAGATAATAAATTAGAACAATATAGGAAAATAAAATAATCCTAGAGTATACTTTGTGTACTCTTTTTTGTATTTTCAACAATTTTTGTGGAAAACTAATCTTATACTATATTTGGTGATTGGATGAAAGTAAAAATATTTGATGAAGAAGACGAGAAAGACTTAGAAAACGCAATTAATGGCTTTTTAGAAGAGTTTGATAAGGAAATTGTAGATATCAAATATCAAGTAAGTGCTACAATTTTTGGAGAAGAACAAATCTATTGCTTCTCTGCTATGATTGTGTATTTGAAATAAGTTTATTTCCAAAAACTTCTATTTATGGTATGATTAATGTGGAAAAACTAAATGGAAGTGATGAAGTTTGAAAAAGAAAAGACATGAAAATAAAATAATGAATAAAACGAATTTTATCCAAGGTGCATTTATTGCTACTTTTGGTATTGTTTTTACAAAAATTTTGGGAATACTTTATGTCATTCCCTTTCATGCTATTATTGGAGAACAAGGTGGCGCTTTATATGGATATGCGTATACTATTTATTTAGTATTTACAGCCCTATCTTCTGCTGGAATTCCCCTTGCCATTAGCAAACTTATTAGTGAGTATCAGACACTAGGTTATTATGATGCAAAAGCACGAGCTTTTAAAATGGGAAAACAAATTGCCTTGATTTTAGGACTTGTCTGCTTTTTAGTATTATTCTTCTTTGCCCCACAGCTTGCTCATGCCATTTTGGGAGAGCTTACTGGTGGTAATACAATTGAACAAGTTACTTTTGTTATTAGAGTGATTTCTACTGCGATTTTAGTTGTACCAATTTTAAGTATTTATCGTGGATTTTTAGAGGGACATAAGTTTATTACACCGACAGCACTATCACAAATATACGAACAAATAGTTCGGGTTATGTTTATTGTAGCGGGAAGTTATATTGCCTTAAAAGTATTCCACCTATCCTTAACTACCGCAGTAGGTGTCGCTGTTTTTGGTGCTAGTATTGGCGCATTTGCAGCATATGTTTATTTGGTGGAAAAAACATTAAGTAATAAAAAGAAATTAAACGAGAAAATTCTAGATACAAAAGAACCAAAAATTACAAATAAGCAGATATTTAAAAAACTATGTTGGTATGCCCTACCATTTATTATGATTGATATTTTCAAGTCTCTTTATAGTTTTGTAGATACCTTTACACTTGTAAAAACACTGGGAGAACAGATTCATTATACAACGCAAGATGCAGAAACTGTTATGGGAATTATTTCTACGTGGGGTGCTAAATTTAATATGATTATTATCTCAATTTCTACAGGTGTTATTATTAGCTTAATTCCCAATTTAACTTCTAGTTTAGTCTTAGATGATAAAAAAGATGTTCATCGAAAAATAAATCAGACCTTTCAAATATTAGCCTTTTTAACAATTCCTATGACAATTGGTCTAAGTTTTTTATCAGAACCAGTATGGATGGTATTTTATGGTTCTAGTAAATATGGGCCTTCGGTTCTTTCTTATCTAGTTTTTGTAGCCTTAATTACCTCCCTTTTTACAACAGCGGTTACTATGGTACAAGTTTTAAAATACTATAGAGTAGTATTTGTCTCACTAGCAACAGGTGTATTATTGAAATTTCTTTTGAATGTATCACTAATTTGTGGATTCTATAAGATGGGACTTCCTGCCTATTATGGTTCTATTACAGCCACTATCATTGGTTATGGAACATCATTTGTGATATGTTTAATTGCTCTACATAAAAAGTGCGGTGTAAATTACGAAGAAACGGTGAAACAATTGATTCATATTTTATGTGCAACAGTAATGATGGTGATTGCATTATTACTTACTAGAATTATAATTCCAATTGTTGTTACTAATCGTTTTATGAATATCTTTATTATTTTAATTTATGCTTGTATTGGAATGGCTGTCTATTTCTTCCTTACATGGAAATCTCATACAATACAAGATATCTTTGGAGATAATTTATTAAAAAAATTAAAAATTAAAAAGAAGAAAGGAGCATAAGGATGGAATTTCAACTACTAGAGCGAGAAAAATTTCGCCAGTTCTTAGAACAGCACCCATTGAAAAACTTCATGCAAATACCAGAGATTGGGTCTTTGCGCAAAAAGAATGGATGGCAAGTATATTATGTTGGTGTTGTTAAGGAAAAAGAAATTTTAGCAGCATCTATGCTAATTTCTCATAGAAGGCATTTTGGCTGTTTTGAATTTTATGCACCACGAGGACTACTTGTAGATTACAGTGATAAAGAAGTACTTTCCTTTTTTGTAGAAAAATTAAAAGTATTTATAAAAAATAAAAAAGGTTATATTTTACGAATGGATCCTTATTACATTTTAAAGCAACGAGACATTGATGGAAATATAGTAGAAGGTGGAATAGATCATACTGAGGAATTAGAATATTTGCATTCGTTAGGATTTAAAAAAAGTAAAGCAAGTGAACAAATTTCTTGGAGTTTTTCTCTAGATTTAGATAAAGATTTAGACACTATATTTAAAAATATGCGAACCTTTACAAAACGATCTATCAAAAAGGCCAAGAAAAATAATTTAATTATAAGAGATGCCACCCATAAAGAAATTCCACTTGTAAAAGAAATATTAGATGCTACTTGTGAGAGAAAACATTTTGCTAATCGGGATTTAGAATATTTTAAAGATTTATATCAACTATTGGCGAGAAAGGGCAATGCTCGCTTTATACTTTGTGATATACCCTTACAAAAAAATCTAGATGAGTTAAATATTGAGGAGCAAGAGGAAAGAAAAACGATAGACCGTATGAAAGAAAATGGTTCTACAGAAGGAAAACTAGAAATTCATAGAAAAATATTAGAACAGTTACTAGAAAGAAAGAAAGAACTAGAAGGCATGATTGAAAAGTACGGAGAAACAGTTTCAGCCTCTACTGGTATTTTTATAACGTATGGGGAAGAAGTACTTTATTTGTTTGGCGGTAATAGAAAAGAGTTTATGCATTTTGGCTGTCCTCATTTTATTCAATGGGAAATGATTCAATATGCCAAGGAAAATGGTTTTAAGAAATATAATTTCTATGGTATTAGTGGGAACTTTGATCCAAGTGATGCTAGCTATGGAGTTTATGATTTCAAAAAAGGTTTTACAGGTTATGTAGAAGAATTAATTGGCGAACATGAATTAGTGATTTCTCCGCTACACTATTTTTTATTTCAAGTAATTCGAACAATAAAAAGAAGATAAAAAAAGAATTGACTATCCTAACTAGTAATCAATTCTTTTTTGTCGGTTTTTTATTTTTAATGTTTTTTAACCCATGATAAACTTTAAAAGAAAAATTGTAAGTCCGATACCAGAATTTGTTAAGAATAAGATCAAATTCTCCTATTAATTCTACTACTTCTCCTCCAAAACTTTTTTTAAATAAATAAAGTCCATATAATGGATTTTCTTCACGAAAGTCACCCGTGATTCCATAAAAATTATAAGTAGAAAAATGATGCTCGTATGCATATTTAATTCCCTCAAAATGAAGAGTATAAGCAGATTGAAAATTCATAAGACTTTTCATACTTCCACCATATAAGGATAATACTTCATTACCATAAATTAAGAATAAGATTCCACCTAATAGTGCTTTATGACCGTAAGTATATTGATAATTTTCAATTTCCCTTAATTGTTTTTCTAATCTTAACACATTCTCCTCATCCTGCTTTTGTCTACTGTTAAACTTCTTTTCATTCATTTTTATAGTATTATTTTTCTTTTTTGTAAAACGATCTTTCATCTCATTTAATATCTTTTTGCGTTCCTGTTCTACGTTCTCTTTATACTTATCAAAATCAATCTCTGCAATCATAATTTTTAAAATACCATCTTTATGTAGGTTATCCCACATATTTTCATAATAAGATAGGGGACGATCTACAAATTCTCTACGATCACTAGTATGTTTCATGATATCTTTGAATTTTGAAAGTTCTTCTCTTTTGATTTCGCGAGTTGTAATACCACAGCGTTCATTTTTTCTTAAAATTTGTCTAGTTTTCGATTCCATGTCAGCCATGATTTCATCCATACTTCTATTCTTTATAGGAATCGTATGCATCCATCTTGGTTGTAAGGTATCTTGCATTAAATTAAAACCAAAATGTTTATATTCTAACTCTTTCAAATTTTCTACAGCTTCACTATTATCAAAACCACCTTCTACTAAGGCTCCATCTCTGTTATGCTGTTTATATGGAACATAGGGATCAATCTTAATAAAAATGCCTTTTTTCTTTTTAGCAAATTCTTTGATTTCTTCTGTGAAGTTTCTTAGAATTTTTTTATTTTTATAGTCGATTAAAAAACCTCTAGGGCAATAACAAATTCGCTTTTTAATAATGGGAATATCTTTGGTAAGCATAAGAGTACAAGCATATGATTTGCCTTTCTCCTCTAAAGATAAATAATAAGCATGCCATCCATTGGACTCTTTCAACTTTCCCCATTGTTTGGTCTGATGAAAGGTAATCTGATCGCTTTTTTTGGCAAGCTCTTGAAATTTATTACTACTGATTTCTACTAACTTCATTTTGAACCTCCTTTTTAGATTTTCTTTTTATTATTTTTCTGTAAAAGGGAACTAGTCTTGTAAAAACAAAGTACATAAATTTATTAGTGACATAATCAAATTCCCCAATAAACTCAATATAGTTGCCACCAAACTTTTTCTTAAATTCATGAAGACCTAAACGAGGATTTGTTTTTGATAAATCGCCAATAGTACCAAACTGATCATAAATTTTAAGCCCCCGCTCTTTGCAGAATTTAATATGTTCTAAATATGTATGATAATTGGCATACGTTTCTGTTAAAATATTATGATTACCAGCATATAAAACCCAAGCTTTATCTCCATATTCCATAATCCAGTGGGCATTTAATGTAACTTCCTTACCATACTTTTCAAGCGCTTCTTCATATTTTTGAATCTCTTTTTCTAGTACTTCCTTTTTTCGAGTGAATTCTTTTAGTTTGTTTTTAGCACTTTTACTTAGATTTTCTGTAGGAAGTGTAGTAATTTCCTTCTCTATTTCTGCAAGCTCTTTTTTGTTTTCTTCTAAAATTTTTTCAATATTTATTTTTCCTAAAAATAAGGTAGCTTTATTTTCCTTATTAAAAATATCATAAAGCATTTGATAATATTCTTCATTATGGGATACAAAGTCTTTTCTAGCTTCTGTTAGCATCATTAAATGATAAAATTCAGGGATATCTTTTTCACTACCAATAACTACTTCTGTTTTCAATTTTAAAGATTTTTGAATGCGTTGCTTGGTAGTCTTAGAAAAATGGCTTTCAATTGTTTCCATACTTTGTGAAAGATCAATCCGAAAAGTATAACGTGGCTGCGTAGTTTCAAAATTTTTAGTAAATCCCAAATGTCTAAATCCGGCCTCTTTTAAGTCATGTATAATCTTCTTTGCATCATATGGTGTTTCTACCTCTTCTCCTAAATAATCTTGATTATGATAGATAATATCAGGATCTATTTTGACAAAGATAGCCTTCTTCCTTTTTGCAAAGGCGACAACTTCTTCCGTCATAGTGCGAATCTGATCATTATTTGTATAATCTATTACAAATCCTCTAGGTGCATATAAATAACATAACCCAAAGGGAAGAGCTTTTTTTAAAAGTAAAGAAGCACCTACAATTTTTTCACTTTCATCAATAAGAGCCACATAAAAAGGCTTTAGCCCACGAGCCTTATAAGAAAATTCTCCCCATGCTGCTGATTGTAGGAAGTGAGACTTGGTAGGATGATTTTTAATATAATTATCAAATTTTTTTTTATCTAATTCTACTAGTTTCATAATTGTCCTCATCTTTCATTATCATTAGTATACCACGGACTGTTAAAATTTAGCAAAAAAAAGAACACATATTTCTATGTGCACTACATCATATACATACCTTTATCTTTAGGAGGAGACACAGAATAATCCGACGTAGTTGAAAATTCATTGTGGAAAACTTTATGTTCTAACCTCTTAACCTGTCTCTCTAGTCTACTAATACGCTGTTCTAATTCTGTTAATTTTCCTGTATTAGCAGATACTCCATTATTCATCATATAAGGGTTCATCATGTAAGGATATGGGGATTGATTCATTTCTAAGACTCCTTTCCTTGTTTTATTATATGCATATTTTCTGAATTATGTTATGATAATATTAGGTGATTTTTATGCGAATGAGAAATGTAAAAAATAAAGAAGAAATCATGGCTCATGCTACCTATTTTTTAAAGGATTATAAAAAGTATCAGGGATCCTTTCAGCACTTATTTTCTAGATGCCAACCTTTATATGTAGAATTAGGAATGGGAAAAGGAAAGTTTTTGATTGAAAATGCCAAAAGAAATCCTAATATTAATTTTATTGGTATAGAGAAACAGTCTAGTATTGTTGCTAAAGCACTAAAAAATGTAGAACAGGAAAAATTGGATAATTTATATATTATATGTGCTAATGCATTAGAGATAGATACTATTTTTAAGAAGGAAGTAACTCGTCTTTATTTGAATTTTTCAGATCCATGGCCAAAAGTTCGACATCATTCTAGACGATTAACTAGTAAAATATTTTTAGAAAAATATGATACCATTTTTAAAGAGAAAGCATCTATTTATTTAAGAACAGACAATGAAGACTTGTTTTCTTATTCTTTGGTTTCCCTAAGTAATGCTGGCTATATATTTAAAGAAGTTAATTTAGATTTGCATAGGAATGAGAATTTGATTACTACGGAATATGAGGAAAAGTTTGCAAATCGTGGTGTTAAAATAAAGGCATTTATCGCAGAAAAATCTACGTCAAATAAAGACAAATCCTGATTTAAATATTTTTATTTTTTAGAATTTGTGTTATCATAAAAGAAGAGTAGGTGAAATATGAAAAAAGTAATTGTTTTGCTCATTCTAACTGTAGTATTTACAACAGGCTGTACCAATATTATCTCACTTTCCAATAATGATATAGATATGGTAGTAGAGAAAGTTTTATTAAAAAAATCTAAATTAAATAATACCTTTTTTGATGGCTATAAGTATTATGTGCCAAGAGGACTTAGTTTTATTAATAAAGATCAGTTTAATGCTCTATTACAGGATGGAAATCATAATCGATATTATTTGTATATTGATGTAGTGAGTTACTATCATAATATTGAGGTTCGTTATAAGGAAAATAGAAAAGCATATTATTCAAAAGAGTTAAAAAGTGGTAAAAATTTTGGCTATGTGGAAATTAATAAAGTAGGAAACAAATATTTTATTGAAGCGATGTATCATTATGCAAAGATAGAAGTCTATGTAAGAGAGCATGAAATTATAGACGCTATTTCTAATATCAGCTATATTCTATCTTCAATAAAATATAATCGAAGTGTCCTAGAAACTTTAGTAGGCGAAAATGTTTTGAATTATAAAGAAGAAGAGTTTGATATATTTAAATCAAAACGTACAAATGGAGACTTTTTAGACTATGTTGAAGAATATGGAAAGTATTATGATAAGGATAATGAATTACCAGATCAAGATAATGTAGAAATAGAAGAAGAAAACTAGAAAGAGGTGTTCTTATGAAAATAATGGAAAAGTTAAAAAATGCACTTTTTGAAGAGGAATATGTAGAAATAGAGGAAAAATCAAAACCAAAGCCTAAAAAAGAATCTCACAAAGAAAAAATAAGACAAAAGGCAGAAAAACCTATTGCCCAAAAGATTTCGGTTACAGAAAAAATACCAAAGGAAGAAAAAAGACAACAAGTAGAAATTATGGACGAAGATGATAAAGATGAGGTATTAAAAGAAAGAGAATTATTAAAAAGTGAAGCGGATTTTAAGTTCCCAATAATGGCCGAAGAAGATTTTTCTATTACACAGCCAATTGATATCTTAGAAGATATTCCTCAAAAAGAGGACAAGTCACCTGAGATTCATCATGAAGAAAAACCACTATATCAAGCATCAAAGAAGGATTCCGATTATGGAGAATATGTAAAAAAAGATTATGCAGGAGCCTATGAGAAAAAACAAGAGCATAGTGGATTTAAACCTTCTCCTATTATTTCACCAATTTATGGTGTATTAGATAAAAACTATAAAAGGGAAGAGATTAGGGAAAAAAAAGAAGTACGCATTTCTAGTTTTTCAAGAGATGAATTAGATGTAGATGCTGTTCGGCGTAAAGCTTATGGAGATTTAACAGACGAGTTACAGGAGTTCCCAAGAGAACGATCATTTGAAAGTCCATTAGATGATGAAGAAAATCTATTAGTGGATTTAAGTAATGAAGAACCACTTTCTGTTAATAAGGTAACAGTGGGAGATGCGGAAGAGTACTTTGAAGATTTGGGACTTGAATATAATAAAGACTATATAGATGCTAGCAAAGAAAAAGCGACAGGAAGACGAGTAAAAGAACATGCCCAAAAGCATCAAGAAGAGGCAGACGATGATAATTTATTTGACTTAATTGATTCAATGTATAATGAAGAGTAAAAAAGGAGAAAGTAACGTATGGATTTTTTAAATATTGTATTACCTGTATTATTATATACATTTGGTATCATACTATTAATAGTGTTAATTATTCTAGGAATCAGAATGATTCAAATAATAGAAAAAGTAGATCGTCTTATTGATAATCTAGAGGGAAAAGTAAATTCTTTAAATAGTTTATTTGCAATCATTGATCATACCGCAGATGGTATTACGATGGTTACAGATAGAGTAATATCTACTGTAACAAATACATTTTCTAGAATATTTAAGAAAAAGAAAAGGGAGGATATTATTGATGAGTAAAAAATCAGGAACTTTAAAATTTGTGGCAGGTGCTGCATTAGGAGCATCTCTTGGAGTTTTGTTTGCACCAAAAAAAGGGAGTGAAACAAGACGTGAGCTAAAATGCAAAATCGAAGAGTTAATTAACCATGTAAAAGATATCGATATAGAAGATATTAAGGATGAATTTGAAGAAAAAATTGACGAAATTCAAAGAGAGTTAAAAGATCTTGACAAAGAAAAAGCGATGAAAATTGCAAAACAAAAAGCAAGTCAATTAAAGAAAAAAGCAGAAGATTTAGTAGATTTAGCAATTGAAAAAGGAACTCCAGTATTAAGAGATGCTGCAGAAGAAGTTCGTCTTAAAACAATTGAAGTTACAAAACAAGTGTTAAAAAAATTAGAAGAAGCTGAGATTAAATAGGCTTCTTTTTTCAATTTTAAAATACATAAACAAATCTATAAAAGCATAATCATATTAAGTAGGAGAATGTGCATATATAGAAATAAGTAAAAAATAATACTATATTTTATGAAAATATATGATATAATAATGATATATTTTTCGATGAAAAACATTTAGTAGTAGTCTGTTTTGCTTTAAGAGACTTAGTGTTTGGTGAAAACTAAGAGAGAATAGGTTATGAAATACAGGTTTGGAGAAAAAACGTAGATGGCGTTAACATAATAAAGTGCACAAGTTTGTGAATTAAGGTGGTACCGCGAAATTTCGTCCTTATCTTTTTGATAGGGACGTTTTTCAATGTGGGAAAACTAAATAAGGAGGATTTTTAGAAATGACAAATTGGGAAGAATTAAAATGGCGAGGATTAGTAAAAGATGTTGCAGGAGAAGGTATTGAAGATAAGATTAATCATGAAAGTATAACTTTCTATTGGGGAACAGATCCCACTGCAGATAGTCTTCATCTTGGACATTATAGTTCACTTATAACTGCAAAAAGGTTGATGAAGATGGGACATAATCCTATTTTACTTTGCGGAGGCGCAACTGGTAGAATAGGAGATCCTAGGCCGACTTCAGAAAGAGAAATTATTAGTATTGAAGAGTTAAATCAGAATGTTGGTTCTATCAAGAATCAGATTGATAAAATATTTGATGGTAAGGCAAAACTTGTTAATAATTATGATTGGTTTAAAGATTATAATTATTTAGATTTCTTAAGAGATATTGGAAAATATATTAATGTTAACTATATGACTTCAAAGGATATTATTAATAGAAGATTAGAAACAGGAATTACTTATGCTGAATTTAGTTATATGTTAATTCAGGGATATGACTTTCTACATATGTATAATGAGTTTAATTGTATTATGCAAGTGGAAGGTAGTGATCAATGGGGAAATATTACGACAGGAATTGATTTAATCCGCAAAATTTGTGGAAAAGAGGCTTATGGATTTACTATGCCATTAATTTTGGATGCTACAGGTAAAAAATTTGGTAAAAGTGAAGGTAACGCTTTGTGGTTGGATGAGAAGAAGACTTCTAGCTATGAGCTGTATCAATATTTAATTAACACTGATGACTCTAAGGTATGTGAGTATTTAAAAGTATTTACTTTTTTATCACCAGAAGAGATTGAAGAATTGATGAGAGAACACAACAAAGAACCTCATTTAAGAAAGGCCCAAAAGATGCTTGCACAGTGTATTATTACGGATTTACATGGACAGGAGTCTTATGAGAATGCTTTAAAAATTAGTGAAACTTTATTTAACGGGGATATTAAAGCTTTTACTGCCTCTGATATTGAGATTGCCTTTAAAGGTATTCAGCCATATATATTACAGGATGATACTAATATTGTGGATTTATTAGTAGATGCTAATATTTGTAGTAGTAAAAGAGAAGCTCGTGAGTTTTTGGGAAATGGTTCTATTGCTGTCAATGGGAATAAAATAGAAGACTTAGAGTTTCAAATTACTAGAAGTGTTGCAATAGAGGAAAGGTATATTGTAATAAGACGTGGAAAGAAGAAATATTTTATTGTAAGTTATACCGATTAAAAGAGAATCAAGTTTTAACTGTTTATATATAATAATTGAGAATAACAAAAAAAACATAAAGTTAACTGCTTTATGATTTTTTTTAAAAACATCTATTATATTTATAAATTAAGTATACAATGCGGGAAAAATATAATCAAGCAGGAAAGATAAAATTATAGAAATATAAAGGAAGAAAGGAGGGTAAATATAAAATTAAATAGTCAAATAATTGTCAAAAAATAAAAATAAAACATAAAATGATAAAATTTGAAAGATGTAGAAAATAGTCATAAAAGTAGTCAATCATATAATGATTAGTTGTTATAAAAGAAAAATAATCTCAGGAATCATAAAGCAGTTAACTTTATGATAAAAGAGAGGTTAAGAGGATGTTAGGAAGAATAAAGTATCAATGGAAGAGGCTAAAAAAGAATCATTATATAGTAATAATAGGAATTATTAGTTTGTTTTTCGTAGTAGGAGGATTTTCCTATGCGCTATTTACAAGTAGTGCAGAAAGAAGAGGATCTCTAAATATCGTAACAGGAGAAATAGCAGCGAAACTAGAGAGTGAAAGTTTAGATAGTAATCACAGTATAGTAATCAAAAGTGGAGAGAGTAAAGAGGTTGTAATTACTTTGAAGAATGAAAATGAGCAAGATGCGAAATTTAACTTTTGGTATGAGGTAGCAGATGGAGTTAATGTGAGTTATGACAGTACAAAAGACGAACCCATGGGCGAAGAAGGAGAAGTAATCAAGGATAATGGAGTAAAAACGTATCGTTTGAAGATAGCGAACAATACGGATAAAGATGAAGTAATCACCTTTGGAAGTAATGGAGGACTTTATAATAAAAAGTTAGCCTTTCCTAGTGATAAAAAGATTGTAGAAGGAATCATACCGATTGTAAATACAGAGGATAACATGATAAAAGTAGTATGGAATGAATCTAGTAGTGCTTGGGAAAAAGCAGATAGTAATAATTGGTATGACTATGACTTTGGAAAGTGGGCGAATGCAGTCACAGTAACATCTGCTACAAGAAGTAAATATCAAAGTGCAGCAAGTGGAACAGCAATTCCTATGAATGATATTGAAACGATGTGGGTGTATGTGCCAAGATACTCCTATACAATAGGAAGTGAAGACGGGACTGCCTATTATGGAAAAACGGGAGTATATTTGGACAGTACGCCAACTTTGGCAGCACCAGGAGAAATAGACGTCAAGTTTATAAAGAAGAGTGAGAAGGAGCTCGGAAGTGCACAATATAAAGTAGCAGAAAAGAGAAGTGGATGGAGAACACCCGATGCATTTACATTTGGAACAGAAGAACTTTCAGGAATCTGGGTAGGAAAGTTTGAGACGAGTAGTAGTAATCCTTCTTCTACAAATGGTGGAGGAAACGTCACAAATCTAGATGCGATGATAAAGCCGAATGTAACAAGTTGGAGGGGGATTCAACCATCAACTATTGCTGAAATAGGAAGAAATGTCACAAAAAGTGGAAATCATTATGGATTTAGTACGAACAAGTTAGATTCTCATGCGATGAAAAATAGTGAGTGGGCTCTTGTAGCATACTTGAGTCAAAGTAAATACGGAAAACTAGGAAATAGGTTTTATAGTGAAGGGAATAAAGAAGTATATCAAAATAAGTCAAATGATTATATAACGGGCTGTAGTTATGGTACACCAAGTAATGAAAATACGGATTATGGATGTCAGTATACATATGAAAAAAGTCCGAGTGGGACAGGGGCGTCAACAACAGGAACGATATATGGAATTTATGATATGTCAGGTGGAGCTTGGGAGTATATGATGGGAGATTATGCACCAGGAGGAGAAAAGCATTCAGGAATGAATACGACAGCCAATTCGGGATATACAGGACTACTACAGGATGGAACCAAGATAACAGGAAAGAATTGGTTAGAAGATAAGTATTATGATTTTTATACAAGTAGTGATCCACTAACGGCATGTAGTGGAGCATCATGTACAACACATGCCTTAAATGAGACGGCAGGTTGGTATGGAGATTATACATATATGGTAACAACGCAATACTCATGGTCTGTACGCGGAGGCCACTGTATGTATGGTATGCCTGCAGGTGTTTTCTGTTTTAGTTATGCTGGTGGTTATTCCGGTGGTAATGGCTCGTTTCGCCTTGTACTAAGTACTATTTAAAAGACATTAAGTTATTGAAACCTAATGTCTTTTTATTTTGAAATACTACTCTACTTTATAAGTTTTTTCTTTTCAAGTATTACCATTATAATAAAACTAAAAATACCTAATAGAGATACTATTATACCAGTATTCAATAGAGGAGAATGATAAACCATTTTTACTATATGCTCTCCTTTTTTTAACTTGAAACCAATAAATGCTGTATTTACTTTTTCATATGTTATTTTCTTTCCATCTACATAAATTGTAAAGCCATCATCATAAGGAATGGAGCTTGTAAAATAGCCATCTTTTTTCACCTTGATTTTTCCCTCTAATACGTCACTTTCACTCATTCTTACTTCCCAACGATCAAGCTCACCAATCTTGTTAGTTAAAGTGTCATAATCAAGTATATATGTATTAATATCGCTAATTACGTAATGACCCTCTCCGATAGTAATACTTAGAGTATTCCAATCCTTATTTTGGGATAAAACATAGTGAAAAGTATCATTATGATTATCATACTCAGAACTTTTACAGCTTTTCTTGTTATATACGCTATTAATTCCAATTTTTTGCGTCGGTTTTGCACAATCTGTCTTGTTATGAACTTTAAATGTAATAAATAAAATTTCATCATGGAGAGTTTTTTCTAGAGGAATACGAATAGTAGTATCTACTTTAGCATCTATAATATATTTTCCTTTATCTTTTTGTATTTTTAAGTTTTTATTGTTTTGAGGAATAGAATAAGACGACGTAATCTTTCTACTTTGAGAAGAAAAGTCAAAATTCGTATGGTCTTTATCCACTATGACACTTTTTATAAGCGCCTCTTGCTTTTGCGGATAAGGAAGTCTCATAAAATCTTTAATATTCATAATATTAGTTTGCATGTATCCAATTGGCATGACATTTTCGTTTTTATATATTGTAAATCGACCTTTATCTGAAAGTGATTGGTAGCCAATAGAAGGGGTCTTAGAATAAGAGACATATTTAATTCCCATGAAGGTTTGAAACATAATATTATTAGATTGCGTTAATATTAATTTATTTCGGTTAGGTAGAGGATTTTCAAATATGCTTTTTTGAAAATTATTATAATCTTTATGGTAAGTAGAAGAATATATAGAAGTAGTATAATACTTGGAATCAGTAACTTTATTTACTGTATACAAAGTACTGTCTAGATTAGCAGATCTTGTCATTTCTTTTTCTTCTTGTAAATAGTGTTGAAATTTTTCTACTACCCTGTTATCAAAACTTTTATCATAAAACTCCTTCTCTATAAAATGATCCGTTTTTTGACCAATAAACCAATTGGTCAAAACAATGAATAAAGTAGGTAAAATAAATAATAACTTTTTGCCCGTTTTTTGATATATAAATAGAACTAGAAATGTGATTATAAGCTCAAGATAAAAGAAATAGATTGATATTTTTCCAGGAAAAAAGATTCCTAATATAGCAATTCCTATAGTAAGTATGAATAATTTTTTTAAGTCTACACTTTTATGGAAGAAATCATCAAGAAATTTGACAAGCATTAGACCTATTAAGGGAAGAAAAGGAATGAAAACTTTATTACGAATATAAAGTCCCCCATTTAATATATAAATAAATATGGGAAATGAAATAATAAGTAAGATGCTCCAACTTAAAAAACGATTGTGTCTTTCTTTTTTTAAAGCTACATGGATAAGAGCAATAATGCTAATGGTAGTAAGTCCCAATGAATAAGTATCATATAAAATGGCGCCAATATTTGCTCTAGGCAGTAGCATTTGTAAAAATGAAATACTATTTTCTTGGCTTCCCCTTCCTTCTAGGATAACATGGGCTGTCGGAAGAAGTAAAACAGCAGATGAAATAATGGCAATTATAATAGGAATTAGAAATTTAACTCCATCGATTAAAAACTGTTGTATTGTTATTTTTTTTGTTTTTTGAATATAACAGTAGACTCCATATAATATAAAAATAACAATTCCAATAATGCTGTAAAAGTAACTAATCATAATCATCAGAAAAGTACTAACTGTAAGTAAAATTCTTTTTCCTTTTTCAAAATATTGATCAATTCCTAATAGACCTAGTATTAAAAATGGCATATAATCTACAAACATAAAATGCCGATGAAAATGGAATAAGAACGATGATGATAATATCATAATAATAGTACTTAAAAATGCTGTATAAGCCTGTTTTGTATGTTTATTTAGAAAATAGTATAAAAGAATTGTAGATATGATAAATAGGCCTGTATTAGCAATAATAATATAAGTGGTCATCTCTATTTTGGGAAAAAAATAGGAAATTAATATAATGGGATTTAGTAGACCATAATAAGAAAAATTAAAAATATTTTGTCCAGCTCCAATATGAGGAGCGAAGTTTGGAAGTAATTTTCCTGTTTGATAAAATAAATTTCTAAAATATTCAGGAAAAATAGTATGTTGATTAATCCAATCAGTTTTAGAACCAAATATGGCATTTGTATCTACAATTAAAGTAGCAGCCAAAAGTGATATTATTATTAAACCTAAATAAATTAAAATATCTTTTTTTTTCATAACAAACCTCATATAATCATTATATACCAATTAGGACAAAACTACAAATATGATTGATATATAAGTGTATATTTGTTAAACTATATATAATGGAGAGTGGTAAAATGACAAAAAAAGCGAAAATAATTATTGGTATAGTTATATCTTTATGTCTTCTAATTTTAGTAGCAGATATTTTCTATATATTTTATAAAAAAGCAAATAATAAAGAAGAGAGCAATAATTTTGATAGTATTAATGCTTTTTCAAAAATAGATTCATCCTATATTGCTGTTGGTAGTAATAATCATAATGATAAAGCTTATGAGAAAGGAAAAATCACAAAGTATAATGAGAAATACGAAAAAGTTTGGGAGAAGTACTTTAATAGGGGATATAATAGTTCCTTTTATAATGTTGCATTAGATGGAGATAACGCAGTAGCCATAGGTGGTGTTCAAGAAACTAAAACGGAACTCAAAGAAAATACAACGACAGCTTTAATCGTAAAATATGATAAAAATGGGAAAGAATTATTTTATAAAACTTTTCAAGTATTAGGAAATACAAAATTTAAAGGTATAAAAGTAGTAGAAGATGGTTATATTGTAGTAGGACAGAGTATTTATGAGAATTCCACTCTAGGAATGTCTAATGAAGGTGGCGCAATTATTATAAAATATGATAAATCTGGTAATGTTATGTGGCAGCATAACTATGGTGGTAATAAGTCAGGTCTTTATAATGATTTAGTTGTGACAGATAAATATATTTATGCCGTAGGAAAAAATTATGGAAGAGTAGGAATTATTAGTCAATATTCTTTAAATGGGGATCATATTAAAACAGAAAACTATAATTATACTGATACTTTAGGATTTACAGGAATTACCAAAATAGAAAATGAATTATTTGTTGTTGGTGCGAAAAAGATGAAAGAGGATGAGTATGATCATGATATCGATGCCCTAATAGTAAAATATAACGAAAACTGTGAAAAATTAGAGGAAGTAACATATAATGGAAATGCTTTAGAACGTTTTAATACAGTTACCTCAGATGAAAAAAATAATTTAGTGATAGTAGGACACCAAGCGTTTCTAGATAAAGAAAAATCGACGAAAAAGAATAACGTTTATATTTATAATGGTTTACTTGCCAAATATAAGAAAAACTTAAAAGGGGTATATGTTGAAAAATATGGTGAAAATAATAATTCCTATTTTACAGATGTTACAGTAGTAGAAGATTCTTATTTAGTAAGCGGTTATTCTAAATATAAGAAACATGGTCATTTTTCTAAATTTATAACTTATAGTACTGCTGGAAAAGTATTGGGAGTGAAGTAGTGGAACTTTATTTAGTAAGGCATGCACAAACAGATGAAAATAAAAATCAAATGTTTCATGGCAATAAAAATAGCCATTTGAATCAAACTGGTAGGTGTGAAGCGAAATATCTTCGACGGGAAATAGCGACTATTTCTTTCGATATTTGTTATACTTCCCCATTAATCCGAACATTTGAAACAGCAATGTTATTAGTAGGGGACTATGTAGAAATAATACCAGATGAGCGCATTCGAGAAAGAGAAGTTGGAAATTTTTCAGGAGCAAAGATAGAAGATTATGATGCAGAAGAGTTTTGGGATTATTCAAAGAATAGTGGAAGGAATGGTGTCGAAAAAGTAGAAGATTTATATAAGAGATGTCAAGAATTCCTAGATGATTTATCGAATAAATATAAGAATGAAAAAATATTAATTATTAGTCATAGTTCTGTGATTCGTACTCTACATCGTATTATAACGCATACTCCTAAAAACAAAAAGGTTCTTATAGAAATTGAGAATTGTTGTTTTTTGAAATATCAATATAAATAATACGGGTTGTATGTTATAATAGAAATTCGAGGTGACTAGGCATGAAAGAGAATATTTCACTAGTATCACAAGATTATAAGAAATTATTTCAAATATTTTCATCAAAGTTAAAAGTTTTAGAAACACTAAAAAATGATTTTTGCAATCTTTTAAAAGAGTATGATAAGGTTTCTAATAAAGAGACTTTAGAAAAGTGTGAAAAAAAATATAAAATCTTGGAAGAAGCTTTTGAAAAAGTTTTAAAAGAGGCAGAAGAAGTCAAGAAGGTGGAAAGTGAAGAGGATATTTTAGAAACAGTTTCTAATTTAGAAGAGAAAAAGGAGAAAGTAGAAGATAAGAAAAGCGACAATGAACAGCAGATTTCTAAAAAGGAAGATATTTTTGCCAATATTTCTACTCAATATGATACTGCATTAGAAAATTCTCAAATAGTAGATGATATGATTGCAACTCATCATGCTAAAATTAAAGAATATATAAATCGTATTAATCAAATTCAATCTTATGAAGTTGTTATGTATCGATCTAGAATCGCTAGTAAATCGCTTGCCTTAGCAGGTAAGGTGATAAGAAGGAATATAGAAGCCAAGGTTTTAGAAAGTTTTGTTCCCAAAAAAGTAGCAGACTTTTATTTAGTAATGAAGTTAGTTCATGATACAAAAAAGATTATGCAACAAGAAGATGAAGTGATTACAAGAAAAGAAGTGGACACTTCTTATTATCAAGATATTTATCAAGATCAATTAAATATAAAAGATTATCAGGGATTAGTAAAGGAATCTTTAGTAGAAATAAAACAGTTGCAAAATGAGTACCGAAAAAGTTGCGAGGAATTTCCAGATAATGTTTTATTTCTAAATAACATAAAGAGGCTAGAAGAGCTTGAAGACACACTATTAAAAGAAGCAGTACAATTAGAAGAAGTAGTAGATCAATACGATGATGCGATGGAATATAATGAACAAAAAATAAAAGTATTGAGGGATGAATAATTATAGGAGGTTTTGATGTTTAGAACATATTATATAGGTACAATTCGTAAATTAAAAGTGGCAAATGAAAATAATTTATTTTCTGAAACCACGCCCATTGTAAAAGAAAATGCTTTAGTATATAGGGGACTTATTCCAAACTATATGGATATGCAAACAGATAGTTATGCAGATTTAGAAGATGATGCATATGAAGAAATAATATATTCTCATTGTAAGTCAAAAGAATATTTAGAAGTTGAAAGCTTAAAACAGATATCTAAATATCAAGCAGCAGAAAAACTATTAGCAGAGATATGGGGAGAAGGTTTTACGAGTAAACCAACGAAGAAAGAGATTAATCAAGTTTTAAAGAAAAGAATAAAATAAAAAAGCCAGTCTTTATTAAGACTGGTTTTGTTCTATTTATTATAGAATTCAACAATTAATGATTCATTAATATCGGCATTTAATTCAGCTCTTTCTGGTAATCTAACAAAAGTTCCAGATAGTTTATTATCATCAAATGTTACAAATTCTACACGCTTTGTTACTTTAGCAAGTGCGTCTTGTACTGCCTTATGATCTTTAGATGATTCTTTTAAAGCAATAGTATCTCCTACCTTTACACGATAAGATGGGATATCTACCTTTTTACCATTTACAGTAATATGTCCATGGTTTACAAGTTGTCTAGAACCACGACGAGTTGTAGCAAATCCCATACGATAAACTAAGTTATCAAGACGAGATTCTAACAAACGTAAGAAATTTTCACCATGTACACCTTTCATTTTGGCAGCTTCATCAAAAGTTTTTCTAAATTGTTTTTCATTTAGTCCATACATAAAACGTAGCTTTTGTTTTTCTTTTAATTGAACTCCATAATCAGAAAGCTTTCCACGACGAGCATTTCCATGTTGTCCAGGTCCATAAGGACGACGTGCTAATTCTTTTCCTGTTTCACTAATAGAAAATCCAACACGACGAGCTTGTTTGTAACTAGGTCCAGTATATCTTGACATCTTCATTCTCCTCTTCTACATATTACAAGTTCCCTTAAAATTATTTAGCCATAAATAAGGGAGTTTCTCTCAAGTTTCGCCTAACAGCAACGGTTACTGCTTTCATTTTCGAAAAACACGTTTATTTATTCTAAATATGCTGTTTCAAGTGAATTGCAGTATTAATTATATGCAAAACTTAAAAGAAAGTCAATAAAATCCTTGATTTTTATAATGAAAGTTGGGAAAATAGCATAGAAAAATGTATGGTAACAAAAAAAATATTAAAAATGTAGAAAAATGTATTTTATTTGTGATAAAATAAATAATAGAATATGAGGTGTTGTTATGCAAGGACAAGGACGAATTCTTTTTATTGCCACGTTTGTTGGAATTGTTGTTATTGTTGTTGCAGTACTATTCCATTTAATTACTAAGAAAAAAGCATTACGTTATCGGACGATTTTAGATAATTTGGAACGTGAAAAAAATTTGATTGCCTCTACTCCAGTTCCTACAGAGCTTTCTAAAATTGAACCTATAATCAAAAATGAAAGAATGGAAGAAAAGTATAATCATTGGCAAGACAAGTTTGATGATATTAAAAAAAATCAGCTTTCTAGAATAGATGATATGATAGTAGATTTAGATACTTATTTTGATAAGGGTGACTATAAGAGTTGTCGCTATCGCATTGCTAAAACAGAACTTGAAATTTATAAGGCTAGAGAAAAGGCTAATCATTTATTAGAAGAAATTAAAGAGGTTACTTTAAGTGAAGAGAAATATCGTAGTATTGTTACAAAACTAAAATCAAAGTATCGAGAAGAAAACCAGGAATATCAAAAACATAAAGAGCTATATGATGATATGCAAGAAGCAGTAGAGTTACAGTTAGAAAATATTGAAAAACGCTTTTTAGACTTTGAAAAAGCCATGGAATTAAATGATTATAATGAAGTAGTGCATATTGTAAAAGCGCTTGATACCATGATTGATCATATGGGAATTATAGTAGATGAAATACCAGATGTTCTATTAATGGCCAAACAATTAATTCCCAAGCGGATGAGAGAAGTAGAGTTAACTGCCAAAGACATGATTGCGAATAATTATCCACTAGATTATTTAAACTTAGATTATAATATTAAAGAAGCAAGCAATAATATTAATACAATACTAGATAAGGTGAAAGTGTTAAATTTAGAAGATTGTATGTTTGAACTAAAAACAATCCTAGATTACTTAGATTCTTTATTTGTAGATTTTGAAAAGGAAAGATTATCGCGAAAAGTATACGAGGAAATTAGCCATGATTTTTCTAAGAAGATAAATAAAATGAATAAACTAGCAGAGGATGTATATGCACAGCTAGATGATATTAAAAGAATGTATGACTTAAAAGATGAAGATTTGGATATTATCAAAGAGGTTAATAAAACTTTAGTAATGATTAATGATGATTATAAAAATTTGCTAGGGCGTGTTGGAACTTCTAACGCACCATATTCCATTTTGCATAAAGAAATAGAAGAGTTGACAATTCGACTAAAGAATATGGAAGAGTCATTTGATATTGCATTAAAGTCTCTTGGGAATATGTATGATGATGAACAAAGAGCGCGTGAACAATTAACAGAAATAGAAGCATTTCTTAAGCAATGTAAAGTAAAAATTCGTAGTTATAAAGTACCAATTATTACAGATGATTATTTTGTACAGTTATCAGAAGCAAATGAAGCAATTCTAGAGGTAATCAAGGAACTAGAAAAAAAGCCAATTGTGATTAATACCTTAAATACACGAGTAGATACAGCAAGAGATTTAGTATTAAAATTATATAACACAACAAATGAAATGGTTAAAACAGCCCAAATGGCAGAAATGACGATTGTTTATGGAAATCGTTATAGAAATGCTTATCCTGAAATAGATGCAGGACTAATGCAGGCAGAAAAAGAATTTTTTAAGGGAAATTATAAAAAGTCTCTAGATACTTCCATAAAAACAACGAAATTAGTAGATGAAAATATATATAAGAAATTATTGGCGGTGTATGATGATTAAAAATAATAAAGGATTTGGATCAAGAGAAATGTTAACGGTTTCAACTATTTGTTTAATTTTAGCAACAATTCTTCTAATGATAGCAATTGAGTCTAGTTATGAAGAAAAATACAAGGTAATGGAATATAATGCTAGAGTATTTGGTCTTAGTGCTACCATTTATGAAATGGAAAATAATAATGACTCTGTTTATATGATTGAACTTTTAGATGATGACATGTTTACACGCATCAAGAATCCTTTTGGCGGACCCGAATATTGTAGTCCAACTGAATCAAAAGTAGAATATGAGGGTGAAAGAAAGTACATTACATTGCGATGTGGAAATTACCTAATTGATCATCAATATATAGCAGCAGAAGAATACAAGATTTATAGAATAGGCCAATGGCAAGAAAAAAAGTTAGATAAAAATGCTCAGAAAATAGAGTCATATAATTATAAGGAAAAAGGCAAGGAAGTTTTTAATGAAGTCTATGGTGCAGACATGTTTTTATATGCCTTTAATAAAAAGACTTCTAGTGACTATGAATCGATAGAGCAAATTCCAAAGAAGTATGGCGTATATTCTAAGACATTTTATCGTACAAAAAAATTAGTACAGTTAGTGGATGGAAAAGAAATAGAACAAAGTTAGACTATCTTTGTTTTTCTTTTTCTGTTAGAATATGGTTGGTGATGTAAAAATGAAAAAAGTTATCTTAATTAAGTACGGAGAACTGACGACAAAACGCGGAAATCGTAATTTTTTTGTGAAAAAATTGACGGAAAATTTGCAACACAAATTAAAAAATTACGAGGTGAAAATTGTACAAGATATTTCTAGGATGTATATTGAATTTTTAGAAAAGGATTTAGAAAAAATTGAAGAGATTGTACAAAATACTTTTGGGATTTATAAGTATCATAATGCTTATATGGTAAATACTAATAGAGAAACAATAGAAAATGAGCTATTAAACATAGCATATGAAAAAAATTTCCATACTTTTAAAATAGAAGTAAAAAGAAGTGATAAGTCTTTTCCCATGAAAAGTTTAGAGTATGCTAGAGTACTAGGAAGTATTATATTAAAAAATATAAAAGATATTAAAGTAGATGTACATAATCCAGACATTGTATTTACAGTAGAAATTAAGCCATATCAAAGTTACATTTACACTAATAGCATAAAGGCAAGTGGTGGATATCCTGTAGGAACACAAGCGAAAGGAATGTTGATGCTTAGTGGTGGTATTGATTCTCCTGTTGCTGGATATTTAGCAATGAAAAGAGGAATTAAAGTTGATGCCGTTTATTTTGAGGCTTTGCCGCATACAAGTATAGAGGCGCGTAATAAAGTTATTGATTTGACAAAAAAATTAGTAAATTATACAGATTGTATACACTTGCATATTGTGCCGTTTACACAAATACAAGAAGAAATTTACAAAAATTGTAATCCTGATTATTGTATTACAATTATGCGTAGAATGATGTACCGCATTATGACTTTACTTGCTGAAAAAAATAAAGCATTAGTCATTATTAATGGTGAATCTATTGGACAAGTAGCAAGTCAAACACTGGTAAGCATGAATGTGATTAATTCGGTAACCAATATGCCAGTGATTCGACCAGTTGCTTGTCTCGATAAATTGGAAATTATGGATATTGCTAAAAAAATAGATACTTATGATATTAGTATTTTACCATATGAAGATTGCTGTACAGTTTTTGTACCTAAACATCCAGTCATCCATCCAAGAATGGATACATGTTTAAAAACGGAAGAAATGATTTCCTATGATTCATTAATTAATAAATGTTTAGATGAAACTTTTACAATAAAAATTACAGATAATGAAGAAGAAGAGTTTAAAAACTTACTATAAAAATTAGGAATAATTTACCAATGTAAATTATGTATGAAATTGTCATTTTTTCACATTCTATAAATGTATAGGAGGTGAAAAAGAATGAGCAACAACAATAATAATAACTCTGTAAAAATGAGAGTACCAGGAGCTAAACAAGCTATCGATAAAATGAAATATGAAATAGCTAATGAATTCGGTGTTAACTTAGGACCAGATGCTACTAGTCGTGCTAATGGATCAGTTGGTGGTGAAATCACTAGACGTTTAGTTCAAAATGGAATGAACCAAATTAGTGGAAGTTATAATAATAAGTAATGAAAATAAGAATTTATAACTTATTTGATAGGCTAAAATGCCTATCTTTTTTTGCGGATTTTTTGATTTTATATTATAATAGCCTTAGGTGATGAGATGTTTGATAAATACCATGGAGTTCTTCATATAGAAGAGATATTAAAAAAGGAATATCAATATGAGTTTAATGGGGATTTACAAGATTTGTATGAAAAATCTTTCATTGAATTAGAAGGCGATGGCGTGACAGCGTTATTTTGGATTTGCGTAGAGAATGAAAACTATTTATTCAAACCATTAGAAAATCCACCCTTTAATATTTGGGGAGAATTATTATCTTGCGAATTTGCCAAAATGTTAGAGATTCCCTGCGCAGAATATCGAGTTGCTAGTTTTAATGGTAAGTATGGTGTTCTTTCCAAACGAATGAACAATGCACAGGAAACTTTAATCTTAGGATGCGAGATTTTTCAAGAATTTTTAAATTCCTATCAGAGTAAATACAATAATACTCCTTTGTTAATAAATGAAAAATTCTTAAATCTTTATCAAATCCCGAAAGAATTTTACCACTATGATGCCTATCAACAGAAAAGATACTTGTTTAATCATTTAAATAATTTAACACAAGTTCATTCAATTTTAAAACAAAGAGAGGATATAAATGAAAGGGATTTGAGTAATATTTTGATACAATTGGACCAGATGCTACTGTTTGACCTTTTTACTTTACAAATGGATCGACATCCTAATAACTGGGGACTGACAAAGACATCTAAAACAATAAAACTTAGTCCATTATTTGATAATTCCACTTCATTTGGATTAGGATATCCTCAAATATCAGAACGTGCTAATCTATTGCAAAATGAAATAATGAGTGCTCACTTTTTTAAGGACTCTAGTAGAATCAATACCATTCTTTATCAAAGTAGCCCTAATTTTACATTATCTCCCTTTAATATGGTAGATATTGAGAGCCGGAAAAAGGATATTAGTCCTAAAGTTTTAAATGATTATTTAGAGTTGAAAGGAATAGAAGGATATAAATTGGTAGAACAGTTTTTGAATGTAATGACAGAAGAAAATTTAGATATTTCTATTATAAGAGCAGAACGAATAAATGGAATAAAAATGGATGAATTTACTAGTTCTTATATTCATAATTGTTTTGAGAAAAACATAGAAAATTTACAAGATACCTTTAAAGCAGTATCAAAAAGGAAGTGTAAATAATGAAAGATAACCAAATGATTGAAGAGTTTCAATCTATTGTTAAAACTTTTAAAGAAGGAGGTTGTTCTGCAAAGGATGCATTAACCTTCATTAATCATAATTTTGAATTCTTGAAAACTGAAAATCAAGAAATTGCAGAAAAAATATATTTTATTTATAATCATAAAAAATTATATGGTGCTTTGCTTGTAGATGAAAATGATTATAGTTGGTCCATTTATGGTGATGATAGAGGCTTTAGTTCATTGCAAAAGGTAGATGATGAAGGATTCATTAAAAAAGGCGATTATATTGTGGAGATGATGATTCATTTTGCTGATACAGAGAAAGTAAAACAGGCCTTTCCTAGTGTTTCTAATATGAGTATAGAAAAAAAGGTGAAAACCTTAAAGAGGATAGGGCTAAATTCGAAAGGATATCATTTTAAATAAATAATAGATTTTTAAGTGCTTTTTTGGTCCTTTTATTATATAATATAAGTAATTTTATATAAGGGAGAGATATTATGAAATTATTGTCTGTCAATGCTGGAAGTAGTAGTTTGAAATTTCGTCTTTATGAAATGCCAGCAGAAAAAGTGTTAACGAAGGGTAATTTTGAGCGAATTGGTGAGGAGATGGGTGATTATACCATCCGAGTGGGAGATGAGAAAATTCATAAAAGTGCCCATCTTCAAAATCATGACATTGCTGTTCAAATTTTGTTAGAGGAATTAATCTCTAATAATATAGTAAAATCATTAGATGAAATTGAAGCAGTAGGACATCGTATTGTCCATGGAGGAAACAAATATTCTAAATCAGTTGTTATTACAGAGAGAGTTTTGCAGGAAATAGAGAGTATTTCAGATTTAGCACCACTTCATAATCCAGCTGCACTTCATGGTGTGAAAGCGTTTAAGGAAAATATTCCTAATGCCAAAATGGTTGCTTGTTTTGATACAGCATTTCATCAAACAATGGATGAGACCACATACCTTTATCCAGTTCCTTATGAGTGGTACATTAAATATGATGTTCGTAAATATGGTTTTCATGGTCTAAGTCATAAATTCATTACAGAGAAGGTGGCATCTCTTCTTGCTAAGGCTCCTAATTTGATTATTTGTCATATTGGAAATGGTGCAAGCATTTCAGCAATTAAAGAAGGAATTTGTATAGATACTTCTATGGGATTTACACCAAATGCTGGTATTATGATGGGAACACGTAGTGGGGATATTGATTATTCTATTATTAGTTATATTATGAAAAAGGCAGAAAGAAATTTGGAATGGGTTGACCAAAAATTAAATAAGGCCAGTGGACTGCAGGGAATAGCAGGAATGAGTGATTTGCGTGATATTGATCGTGCATATGATGCTAACGAACAAAAGGTGGTACTAGCAATTGATATGTATACAAATAAAATTGTAGATTATATCGCTAGATATTTTATGAAACTAGAAGGAGTAGTAGATGCAATCTGTTTTACCGCTGGCGGTGGAGAAAATGATGACATTATTAGAAGAGAAGTTGTAAAGAAATTAAAGCCATTGGGCGTAATTTTAGATGATGAAAAAAACAAAAATACAATAGTACGTAAAGGTGTAGAAGGAATTATTAGTAAAAATGGTTCTAAAATACCAGTTTATGTTTTAGCAACGGATGAAGAGTTGATGATTGCACGAGATACCTATGCTATCATAGAAGAAAAATAGATAATTATAAAAGTTATCTATTTTTATCATTAATGCGAAAAATTATGTTATAATCTATTTAGAAAAGCTTTGCTTATCTAAATAGTAAATTTAAAGGAGAAGAGTAAAAAGTATGAAGATAATATCAATTAATGCAGGAAGCAGTTCCTTAAAATTTAGTTTGTTTAATATGGAAGATGAAACAGTAATCGCCAGTGGGTTATTTGAACGTATTGGTATAGAGGGAAGTTGTTACACTATTAAATATAATGGTGAAAAAATAGAACAGAAGGTAGAAATGAATAATCATGAAGATGCTGTTCACTTATTATTAGAAAGACTTATTGATTTACACATTATTGAATCTTTAGATGAAATTAATGGAGTAGGACACAGATTGGTGCATGGCAAAGATAAGTATTCTTCATCCGTTATAATTACAGATGAAGTTATCAAAGATTTAGATGAATTTAGTGATTTTGCACCATTGCACAATCCTGCTAATATTTTAGGTATTAAAGCATTTAAAGAAGTGTTACCTAATGTTTCAATGGTAGGAGTGTTTGATACCGCTTTTCATCAGACGATGGATAAGACGGCCTATCTTTATCCAGTTCCTTATAGTTGGTATAAAGACTATGGAGTTCGCAAATATGGTTTTCATGGAACTTCTCATCGCTATATTGCTGATTCTGTAAATAGAATATTTGGTCGTGAGGATTTACGTGTTATTAGTTGCCATATTGGAAATGGGGGGTCTATTGCTGCAATTCAAAATGGTAAGTGTATAGATACTTCTATGGGATTTACTCCTCTTGCTGGTATCATGATGGGAACGCGTAGTGGAGATATTGACCCTTCTATTATTACTTATGTTATGGAAAAAGAGGGAAAGAATGCCAGTGAAGTTATTGAAGATTTAAATAAACATAGTGGACTATTAGGATTAAGTGAGTATAGTCATGATATGCGAGATATTATAGAAAGTGCTGAACAGGGTAATGAGAAGGCAATTCTTGCTAGAGATAAGTATGTTCGAACAATTGTAAATTACATTGGACAATATTATTTATTGCTTGGTGGTGCCGATGCTATTGTCTTTACAGCAGGTGTTGGAGAAAATAGTAGCCCAATTAGAAGATTAGTATGTGAATCTTTATTGCCATTAGGTGTGAAAATTGATTTAGAGAAAAATGAAATTCGTGGAGAAGTTACAAAAATTAGTGATAAAGGTTCTAAGATTTCAGTTTATGTAATTCCAACAAATGAGGAGTTAATGATTGCTAGAGATACTATGTCTTTAATAGGAGAATAGATAGGAAGATATTTATGTTTAAAAAAATATTTAGGAAAATTAAGAAATATGGCACAATTGTAATTGTAAGGCATATTGGCGTTGATCCAGATGCATTAGCGAGCCAGTTGGCATTACGAGATTCCATTCGACTTACTTTTCCTGAAAAAAAGGTATTAGCAATAGGAACAGGAACAAGTAAATTTACTTTTATTGGAAAGTTAGATAAACAAGAGCCTGTTAGTAATGCCTTATTAATTGTCTTAGATACTCCAGATAAAAAAAGAGTGGATGGCGTTAATTTAGATGAATTTTCTGATATCATAAAAATAGATCATCATCCTTTTGTAGAAGTTTTAGGTGAAGAAGAATATATTGAGGATACTTCTTCTTCTACTTGTGAGATTATTATGGAACTTATTGAGTCTACACCTTTGTTATGTAATGAAGAGATTGCTAAGAAGTTGTTTGCTGGACTGGTATCAGATTCTAACCGCTTTTTATTTAATAGTTGTACGCCTAAGACCTTTTCACTAGTTTCTAAATATTTGGAAAAGTATCCATTTTCCATTAATGATATTTATCAAAAGCTTTATTTGCGTCCCTTCGCAGAAGTGAAATTTGAAGGTTATATTGCACAGAATATGATTGTGACAGATTATGGTGTTGGTTATATTATAATAACAGATGATATTATTACGAAATTTAAAGTAGATTCCGCAGCAGCGGGGAATATGATTAATAACTTCAACTTTATTTCTGAAATACTTGTTTGGGTTACAGTAACAGAAGATATTAAAAATGAGAATATTCGTATTTCTATTCGATCTAGAGGACCTGAAATTAATAAAGTAGCAGAAAATCATCATGGTGGGGGACACAAGTTTGCAAGTGGAGTAAAAACGACAACCTTTGAAGAAGCAGAACTAATTATTCATGAATTAGATGCTGTTAGTAAAGAGTATATTGAAAGATTAGGAAAAGAGGTGGCCTAAATGGTTATCAAGGAGTCTAAATTAGATATTATGGCAAGTAGAAGAAGCCAATATCCAGTAAAAGAATTGCCAGAATTTTTATTAGTAGGACGAAGTAATGTTGGAAAAAGCAGTTTTATTAATGCTTTGCTTTCTAGAAAAAATTTAGCTCATACTTCTTCTCGACCAGGAAAGACACAGACTATAAATTTTTATCTGGTAAATAATAATTTTTATTTAGTGGATGTTCCAGGCTATGGTTATGCTGCAACGGATAAAAAAACACAGGCCAAATTTGGTATGATGATTGAAGAATACTTGGAAAAAAGGGAAGAACTAAAAAGAGTATTTTTATTGATTGATTTCCGTCATAAACCTACAGAAGATGATTTATTGATGTATAATTTTTTAAAGTATTATAATTTACCAGTTACTGTAATTGCGACTAAAGCAGATAAAGTTGGTAATAGTAAAAAAAATAAAAGTTTAAAGACAATTATGGATACACTAGATTTAGTAGTAGGGGATGATTTGTTAGTTTTTTCTAGTTTAACAAAACTAGGGAAAGCAGAAGTTTTAAAAAAAATAGAAGACCTAACGATAAATGTAATTTAGGGTCTTTTTTTTTAGAGATATTTTTGTTATACTTACCATAAAGGGTGATTGTGAAAATGAAAAAAATAGATATTAAAAAAATAAATTTCAAAAACTTAAAAGTGGACAATAAGATAATAAAAATAGTAATACCTATTGTTGCATTAGTTTTAGTAGTATCTATTTGTATATTTATAGGAATTGCCTACATTAAACCTAAGGATAATAAAAAGCCCAATTTGGGAATTTCTAATGAGTTAGTAAAAGATAAAACTTATTTAAGTTTAAGTATTCAAAATATAGAAATAGAAGAGGGAGAAAATCTTGTTCACTTGATGGCTAATATATTTAATAACGGTGAAACTTTTTCAGATCGTATGGTAGATATAGTTTTTTTGGATCAAGAGGAAAAAGAAATTGGTAGAGTACCTACTTTTATTTCACAAATAGAACATGGTGGTGCTATTAGAATAGATACGGTAATTGATAAAAAGAGTGCCAAAGCACATAATTTTAGAGTAGAAGGTTAAAGACTTGTTATTAACTTAAGCAATGAAGTTTAAAAGATTTCCTTGCTTTTTAATTTTAATTATTTGTTTATAAAATATCAAAATGTTTTTCATTTATTTATATGAGACTCATTTTTGATATTTTTATTTCCTTTGTATTTTTGAGTTTCTCTCATAGGACATAGATATTTTAAAATTAATTTTGCTTTAATTGGTGATAAACACCTTCAATTAATTACTTTAATCTATATAATTATTTGATTTTTTCATATGCAAAATCTAAGTTTATTTCAACATTCTTCCGTTTTAGTACTTGATTCTTTGTTCTATTTTATGTAAATTCAGTTACCTTATTTCTTAGGGGATTATAATTCAGATTAGTTCCCAGTTGGTACTTGATGAAGTTGACTCTGCTTTGACCTTACTTCCTTTTTTACTTTCCTATTTTTTATTCTAACACGAAAAAAACGCTTTTGCATTTTTCCAAATTAATGACATTGAGAAACTTTTAAGTCTTTTTTCATACTATAAATTAGGTGATTCCATGAAAGTGTTAAAAGATGAAGATGAAAACTTTATTATTTATTTAACGATGATGAAAATAAAGTGTGATATGGATCATAAAGAAGATATTATTAGATTTATTAAAGATTCTATTTTAAAAATTAATAAAGTTTATAGATTAAATTTAAAAGGATTTTATAAAGTAAGGGTTTATATCCACTCTAAAGTAGGTGCTATTATAGAGATTATTAATATTGATGATATTAGTATTAATAATGCAATAGATTTGCGAGTACTTGTTTATTTTGATCAAGATTTTTACATTGAAGTAGATGATTTTGATTTCTTGCCTATCCATAAAAAAATTATATATTTAAATGAAAAGTATTACATTAATGTAGACAATCTTACAAAAAATGAAATTATTCGTCTCCTAGATTTAGGAACCATTATTTATAAAACAGAAAACATAGAAAATTTTCATTTAGGAAAAGTAATAATAAATTGAAATTTTATTTATAGTTTAGTATAATCAAGAAAAGGAGTGTTAAGTAATGTATTGTTTTAATTGTGGAAAAAAGGTCGATGAAAAAGCGGTTGTTTGTGTACATTGTGGATGTGAATTACAAAAAAGAAGTGCTGGAAATGGACGGGGAATTGCGAGTCTTGTATTAGGAATTATTGGTCTGCTTTATGGATTGTGTGCATTTATAAATATTTCGAATATAGGCACTTATTTAGATTACCAACCTTTTAGTTATCAATTTGGTTTTGCGATAGGTTATGTATTAGTACAAAGTGTTTTATCTATCGTTGGATTCTCTCTTGCCTTAGCAGAGCGTTCAAAAAAGAAGACAGGATTTAATACAGCAGGTTTTTGGCTAACTATTATTACCTTTGTCGTTGTTACAATCCAGTTTATTATTATTATAACTTATTAAAAAATAATATATTGTAATGAATACTTGATTCTTACAATTTTTTTAAGTAAAAAGATGTAGAAAATCTGTAAAAGAAAACAGAATATTCTACATTTTTTTAAATGTAAAAAAGGAAAAGTGGAAGTCATAAAGGAAGATACT
>CAJUHO010000006.1:24391-54716 GCA_910586195.1 uncultured Bacilli bacterium | reverse complement strand
TATCATCTAGCACTAATGAAAGTGACCCTGCAGTTGTCAGCGTTATTTCCTTTTCACCTTTTAGTGTTACTTGTAACCATGCATAAGAAAAGCCTATTAACATAACAACTATTAATAAAATACTTATAAAAACCCCCTTATATTTTTTAATAAATTCTTTTCGGTACTTTTCTCTCTTTTCCATATAATTCCCTCTTTTTCTAATTCATATTATTCGTTCCTATTCTTCGGATATCCTTATCGTACCAAAAAAAAAAAAAAAAAAAACGCAAGGATTGCGTTTCAAAAATTTACAAATTAATTAATAGCCTTAATCTCTATATCATAGCTACCATTAGGACTATCTACTGTTACAACATCCCCTACTTTATGATCCATTAAGGCTTGAGCAATAGGTGACTCATTAGAAATCTTGCTTTCAAATGGATCAGCCTCTTGACTACCAACAATTTTATATTCGTCTTCCTCATCTGGATCATCTACGTATTGAATGGAAACTGTGCTACCAAGACCCACAACATCTTTAGGAACATCACTGATAATCGAAACGTTTTCTAACATTTTTTCAATAGTCTTAATTCTACCCTCTATTTGAGCTTGTTCATTTTTTGCTGCATCATAATCTGCATTTTCTGACAAGTCTCCTAAACTTCTCGCTTCTTTAATTGACTGTATATTTTCAGGACGTCTTACATTTATTAAAACATCTAATTCCTTCTTTAACTCATCCAAACCTTCTTGAGTCAAATAAACAACATTCTTGCTTTTCATTTTCATTCACCTCAAACTATAACGATTAAAATAATACTATATCTTATTACAAAAGTCAATCGTTTATTCATTTTTATATATAATAAATACAATATCAAATTCCCTTATTGACGTTGCTAATAATACCATATTTTTATAAATTTTGCAAGAGGAGAATATTTATATATTAAATTATAATTTGTTTTACATTACAATCCAAAAAGAAAAAGTGCATTGCACCTAATCTTTTTTCCTTCTTATAGTATAGATAATTAAAGCAGTAAGACTAACAATAAGAACTCCAATAACAATATAGAAAGCATTAAAGCCTTTATTTTCCTTTTTAGAATTCTTTTTTATATCATCTTGAATATCTTCATTATCTTTATTGTTATCTGTTTTATCATCCACTATAATATCATTTTTGCTATCATTTGCACTAGGACCAGTTTGAGAAGAATTTTCTGTGTCAGGATTATTCGTTGTAATCGTAGTAGAGTTTGGTGGCACAGTTGGTCTAATATTAGTAGAAGAACCATTTGGTTTATTTGAACTACTAGATGAACCTCCTCCCCCATCAGAAGGCTTATTTCCTGGTGTATTAGTATCTTGATTTCCGTTATTCTTATCCAAACCAGTAACAATAGCTGTTACTTTACCTCTATTTCCAAGTTTATCTCTAAAGAATATCTCATAAGTACCATTTTCAGTATACTCATATCTTCCATTTCCTGTTTCGAATGTTATTTCCTTACTTGGGTTTATTACAGTAACAATAACTTTATCATCTACTCGATCATACTTAATTTCTGCAGTAGGGACTCTCTTATCAATCCAATCAACATTTGCTGTAATTTGATTGATATTTCCTGCCTCATCTTGAAATTTGAACGTAAAAACACCATTTTCCGTAAAAGTATACGTCATTGAACCATTATTATTTAGAATAGTTACATTGGGTTTATTAAAACTTATACGTACAGTTACGTCTTTGTTAGTCTTAGTAACACTACTATAACTCAAAATAGCATTTGGCATTTCCCTATCAATCCAATCGACAGTTGCTGTCGCTCTTCCCTTATTTCCCGCTCTGTCTACAAATTCAAAGGTATAATCACCATTTTCAAAAAATTCATATCTATAAGGATTAATATTGGTAATAATTCTACCGTTTTCATCCTTAACATGTCCTTCATCATCAACTGTATAACCTGTCATAATATTCCCATCTTTATCTAAAATATTACCTGTTGCATCCACAGTATAAGTATCTGCATTTAAGATAGTAACATCTTCACTCGGTTTTAAAGTGGCAATTACAGTATGACTAGATATTGATGTAGTACTATATTCAATAGTGGCAGTAGGTGCTTCCTTATCAATCCAATTAACAGTAGCTGTAGCACTTCCTTTGGTTCCAGCATCATCAACAAAGGTAAAAGTAAACGAACCATTTCGAGTAAAAACGTAAGTATCGCTTCCCTCAGCATCATTCTCGTCTACCTTATTATTGGTAATAGTGATGTGAGTACTTGGATTCACAAGCCTTGCCGTAACATTTCCATTAGTTGGATTAATAGTATCAAAAGCAATAGTAGCAGTAGGTTCCACGACTTTAGTAGCATCTTCATAAATCTTAAATTCTCTAGCAGCAATGAACGATCCTCCACCAGCACTAGAAGTTCTAGTACCAGTTATTTTAATATATTGAATTGGTTTTTCCTTATATGCATCTGCATAATTGACACACCTTGTTCCAGGAGCTGCTCCATAACAAAGATCACCACTAGCCCATTGGTTATTATCTCCCCAAATAGAAGTAGAACCTAAGTCAACATCAAACGCCTCGCCATCAGCACTCCCCTCAAATTTAGCACTCATTATTTTTCCATTTCCACCATCTGCTGGAAGATATTCAATAGCAGAAAGATAAATTGGTCTATCTAACTTTATGATAATGAATTTATTAGTATCTGAACCATTCCATGCTGAATGCCATCTCGTATTAGGATTACCATCTATTGCATATATAGCATTACCTTTTTGACTTGAAGAAGTTGCCTGAGATGACACACCAGCTATTGACAAACGTGATACTGAAACATATTTTCTTCTAAGATCCTCATTAGGATCTTCTGTAAAAGTAAATATAGCAGACGGACTAGGTAGTTTAGTACCAGTTGCACCAACGCGAACATATAAAGTTTTATCACCCATATTATTAGGAGACGCTACACGATAGGAAGTCCATTCATCGTTTTCAGAATTTCTCCACTCATACGTAAGATCAACACCAATTACACGATTTTCTTGATCATTCCCATATAATTCGGAGGAAACCACCCCATCAGTGATATCAATAGTATAAATATTTTCAGGAGCATAGTTTACACCAACAATATGTACCTTAATATCATTTGCCGAAGTAATTTGCGAAATTTCTTCATCAGTAAGTGTCACTGAACTTTCACTTGTTGGAGTCCAACTATTACCACCATCTAAACTATAATCCCAACGAACACCATTTCCATCATATTTAGAACCTAAAATAATTTTTTTAGCATTATCTCCATCAAAAGAGAAACTCGCAATCGAATAATCATTCTTACCTAAAAGATGATTAGCCATAGTTCTAGTAATACTAGGCTGATTAATTGTTGAATTAGTGTTATTAACCTGTGTTCCTTTTTGAAGACTCGCCTTTTGATAGTTGGCAAAAGAAGCGGCATATGGTGTTCCATCCAACTTTGGTTTAATCAAATTCATAAGATCATACATTGGCAATGGAAAATAATACATGCTATCTGCTAATTCTTTAGCTAAGTCCATATAATTCTCTGGCGTTTTGTTAGGATTTTTCTTATATGCATCTATAAGACCATACCAAGCATCCATATTGATATTCTGATACTCCAAAGCTTTCCGATAGATCTCTTCTAATTTAGTAGCATCATTCTGATAAAGATATGCAAGAATCATCGTTTCATTCGCTTTATTATAGTTAGTGATATCATTTAAAGCTTCTTGGGTATAAGGAGCATAACTAACTTGGTAATATGAATCCCAGTTGTACGATCCCCAAGCCGAAAGCATACGTTCACCTTTTTCTGCAACTGTCCATCCTCCAACGTCATTATAAATACTCCACAGACCCTTCCCATCAGTAGTCTCACTATAATGTAAGTAAGCAGCATGACCAGGTTGTCCAATAACAGCAGACGGAATCCCAAAGGAACCTAAAATGTTGGAGCCAGTTTTCGAAAGACCACCACATACTGATCCCTGTTCAAAGACTATCCATAATTTAGGTTTTCCCGATTGATAAGTGATGTTATACTTAGATAGTTGATATTTTTCATCCCATTTAGCGTAATTTTCTGAACTATAGTATTGAGACAAATTATAATTATAACCAAATGTATATCTAATATAATGATATGGATCAATATTCATATTATTACGACGAACATGATTATTGAGCCACTCGATTTCCTCATCATCAATGTTATTATTCATAACCCAACGCATCTCTTCGATATTAAGTGTTTCGAATATTTTATTATTTAATAAGTTATTTGCATTCATCCTTTTATATATGTCATATCTGGTGTTCGCATTAGAACATTGATTTCCACCAATCCAAAGACAAACATTAGCCGAATGTGTAAGAGATAATGAAATCATCATTCTTTTATACAAATTACCACGAACAGTATACTCTGTTTGAGTATTATCATTTAAATCTTCCTTGTGAGCTGAATACAACTTAGTAAGGACATTCATCGAATTTATATAAGAACCAGTAGGAGCTCCTCCTGTTATATAATACCTCAAAGCTTCAAGGTCCGTCATTAACCATTCAATCGTTTCTTTTCTTTCAGCATCAAGATGTGCAAAACCTTGAAGTAATTCATAACCAATTTTAGAGACAAACTTTCTTTGTAGAAGCACTTGTTCATGAGTTGTTAATAACTGTTCATAAGAAACGCCTCTTAACATAGCATCATATTCATCTATCGTTTTAATGAAACTGTAAGGTTTATTTTCCTCAGTTTCATTATATCCTTCTCTATAAAGCTTCGCATTACCATAAACACAGTGATCAGAACCATTATTTCCATTATTATGACAATAAAGCTTTAAATAATTAGCACTTTTTATGTCAATAGTGACATGCTCTGCTTCTGTATTCCCCTTCTTTACAGGAGGACTAACTGCCGTTTGAAGATCCCAATTAACACCATCAGTAGATGTATAAATAGAAAACTTAACACCATTCCCTTGATTTCCTTGTGAAGAATCAACACCATAATACGTAGTAAAATAATCATAACCATAGTCTGTTAAATTATAAACAACCGTACTAGTGGCGTGGGCAGAAACACCTTTCATAAACTGTTTAGGTTTTCCATCTATAATAAGACTAATGAGCCCATTATTAAGCTTACTATCATAGTTTTGATCTAACAAAATGGAACCCCATCCCACTCCTGAACGATCAGCAACATAAGGAATATCAGAAAGATAAACAAACTCCTTTTTATCAATAGTTTCTGCCGAATACTGCGAAAAAAGATTCTTTTCACCAAATGTAGTCGCAGAAATTGAATATTCTAAATTTTCCCTCTCTCCTACAAACACAGATGCATGCGCAACAGCTAAACACAACAAAAGACATATAGAAAGTATAATTATATCCTGTTTTGGTTTAAATTCATATTTTTCCATTTAAAAGCTACCCTTCATTCAACATATTATTTATAGAAATGTATTATAATATTCAAACAAATACATTTACCCTTATTTTATATACATTATATCATATCTTTAATAAAAAGAGAAAGTAGCAAATTTTAAATTTCAAAAAAAGAAAGATAAATTTAGTTTATCTTAACAGTTAACTTCTATTTTACCTTCTGCAGGCCAATATACTTCGATACTTCTCGTAGGAACATCTCATCGGTCATCCCACTAATGAAATCAATAACCATTCTCTCAGGAGAGGTATTCTTTAAGTAATTAGAATCCAAATAGTCTAAATAAATTTTATAAATAAGATGATCTTCTTTTTTATTTGTAATAGCATCTAGATAATTCTGATAAAGAGTATTCATTCCCTTCTCATAATATTTTCTTTCACTATCTGTTACAGACTTTATATAGATATTTTTATAATTAAATTTTTTTAATTCAAGCAAAGCATGATAAACATCTTGACTTAATTCAATATACGGTTTATTTATGCTATGTTCAATAACATCTAAAATAACAGTATTCACAATTTGTCGATTTGTTTTACCTAAAACCTTTGTGATTTCTAAGGGAATACTGTTACGATCAAAAAGCCCAAGATTAATAGAATCCTCAATATCACGTCCAATATATCCAACAATATCTGATATTCGTACTACACACCCTTCCAAAGTCATAGCAGCATACTGACTAACACTCTTTAAGCTCTGATAACCCATTTTATACTCCCTCAAAAATTCTTTTTTATCTTTTGGGTAGGGAACATAACGAGGTTGCAACATCTCTCCATTATGGCACATAATACCATCTAATACCTGAATTGTTAAATTAAGACCTTTCCCTTCATTTTCAAGAATCATAAGATCTCTGACACTCTGAATATTATGTCCAAACTCCTCGTGTAGTTCCCTTTTAGTAATGTCATTTAATAAGGATTCTCCTAAATGTCCTAAAGGAGTGTGCCCAATATCATGTCCCAAAGCAATAGCCTCAATTAAGTCTTCATTTAAACGTAAAGCCCGACCAATGGTTCTTGCTATTTTACTCACTAACTGAACATGAACCATTCTTTTTGAAATATGATCATTTTCTTTAAAAGAATATACCTGTGTTTTATCAATATATCTAGTATAGGAAAGACTATGAATAATACGATCAATATCATGGAAAAATGGTGGACGAATATCCTCCTCTTGTGAGTAAAGACGAATAGCATCACTACTTTTAGTAGCATAAATAGAAAGATGATTCTCACCTATCAAAAAATTATTTTTTATTTGATCTTCTATATCCATAATTTATACCTCACTTTTTTTATTTATCAATCGCATCATAGAATATGGTGGTAGTATTTTCTCAAACGGTATTTTTAAAATTTGTTCTGGATGTCTTGCCACTTCTAATTTTTGCATATCTTCATCATAAAGGTGTTCAATTACCATTTGAAACACTTCTCCAGAGGGTGTAAATATCTCCACGCTATCTCCTACTTCAAAATAATTTCTTTCAACCATAATAAGACACTTGTTTTTAGTATCATAGTCAGTAATTAGTCCTAAATAATCCTGATTGGATAATTCCTGTCTACCAGTATAATATTGATCTGTATAATCTTCATCTCTCATAAAAAAATGAGTGGAATTTTCACGATTAGAAACTCGTTTTAAAACTTTTTCACAAGATGATAACATAGCTGGCGATAATTTTTTTTCATAATGGGCATCTATCAACCTACGGTAAGTACCAATAACAGTTGCTAAATAATATAAAGAACGCATTCTACCTTCTACTTTCAAGGAACAAACACCAATATCGATTAAATCGGAAATATAGCATGCCATATTTAAATCTTTTGTAGCCATAGTAAAGGTAGACGCATCTTCAGCTTTAAAAGCAAAACGACATACTTGAGCACAACCACCACGATTTGCATCTCTTCCTGTTACATAATTAGATAAAGTACACCTTCCGCTATAACATGTACACATTGCCCCATGAATAAATACTTCTGTATCAATTTTTGTCTTATCAATAATTTCCTTAATTTCATCTTTTGACAATTCTCTTGCCAAAACAACACGATCCAGTCCTTGTTTTTGAAAAAAAGAAACAGCAAGCACATTCGTTGTAGAATTTTGCGTAGAAAGGTGTACCTCTACATTGGAAAAATGATTTTTTATATAAGAAATCAAAAAAGGATCACTTACGATAAAAGCATCAATTCCAGCATCTACTACTTGATGAATATAGTGTTCAACACCATCCATATCTTCATCATGGAATACGATATTAAGTGTTAAGTATACTTTCTTTGAAAATTTATGCGCAAATATACAGCCTTCTTTTATTTCTTCTAAAGAAAAATTCGTAGCATTAGCTCTCAATCCATACTTCTCTCCACCTATATAAACAGCATCAGCACCATAAAGTAAATTTACTTTTAAACGTTCTAAATCTCCTGCTGGTGCCAATAATTCTACCTTTTTCATTCTCAGCGTCCCTCCTTCTTAACACAATAAATTGTTTTATTATCCAAAAATGGAGCAGATGAGGATAATAATTTATTTACAGTCTCTAACATTTCATTAAAGGAAATTTCATTTTGCAAATACCGATTTGTATATGATAATAATTGTAAAAAAAACGCATGATCAATATAACTTTCATTCAAAACAACATAAGAAACATCTAACTTTTTCAATACACTAAAATGATTGGGAAGTGCATGATAAAAAAAACTTGTACCCTCAGATATTTCCTCTATTAAATAATCCTGATTACTAACTTTCTCATGAATTACTAAGTTTTTTTTATCTGATTTGTTACTAGTTTTAGCATAATTAGTCAAAAGGTGCCTTCTAGAATGTGCAACAATCGGATAGGAAAGCAATGTATAGAACAATTTCATCTTTGTACTTTCTACCAAATGATAAATTTCTTCTCTTGCAAGTTCGCCACTAATCACAGCATAGGAAACCTCATTATCAAAATAATAATTACAAGTTTTAGCATTCGTTACCATGTGTGTTTGATTCCATACAAAAGGAGTTTTAAGATGAAATCTATGTTTTATTTCTAATAAAGCTAAATCATAGAAAAGAATACCTTGTACTGCAAAAGTCTCTATTTTTTCTAATATCTCTACTAAACTATCCAAATCCTTATTAAAGATTGTCTTATTCATAACAATAAAAAACTCTGAATTCGGATTTTTTCTTTTCATTTCCTCAATTTCTTCTATAGAATAAACTTTAGGATATGAAACTGCATAATTTTTTAATGGTAACAAAAAACTTTGAGTTCCTAATTTCTGATAGTCTTCTAAATTATCTTTTGTAGGTACAACAATACTCTTCATACAATACATCCCTCTTTTAACAGCAATTTTATTTTATTATAGCATAACATAATATAAAAAAAGAAGATTACTCAAACTTATAACCATCTTCTCCTGTTATAATTGGTTTTTTATCTTCTTTTGAATTCGTAACATTTTTATCATCCCACTGGACAAAATCCCCTGACTCTGCTGCTACATTCCAACAAGCCGTTACTCGAAAAGAATCCCCTACCAAAGCCATCACTAAATTTACAACATAAGGTAAGAAAAACACAATGATACCTGCAACAAGGGAATTAATAAGTGCTTTCATACGTTTTTGTTGTTCTTGCCCTTCTGGATTCAAAACCAATTTAATTAATGCCCAGATTGCACCACATATCATTATAATAGGAACAACTATATGTACAATCTCTAACACACGTTGTACAACTTTTAAAATAGAAACAATTCCAGGGTCACTACACGCTTCTAATAAGTTTTGTTCTATTTCTAAAATAAACATAATTATCACTCCTATATAATTCTTCGAACAGTCTTTATAGTATCATAAAGAGCAGTATTTCCTACTTTTACACCTTCTACTTCATTTGCTGCGTGTACAATCATATCACCATTACCTATAAAAATAGCCACATGCCCATTGTAAACAATTAAATCTCCCGCCTGTGCTTGATCATATGAAACCCCTACACCATCATTTTCCTGTGTAAAAGTAGTCTCTGAAATATTATAACCAAAATGCTTGTAAACAAGTCGTACAAAGGAAGAACAATCTGGAGCACTACCACTGGCATACAACTCCTCTAATGTACCATTAAAACCATGGCCTCCACCATAAATGTAAGGTTTCCCTACAAATGATAATGCATATTTTACAATTTCATCACCTTTGGCATTTCCAGTATTATAACCACCAGGGTTACTACTAGACTCATTATTATCAGAGGAACTACCCCCATCATCTCCACTACCACCATGAAAATAATAATCTTCTTCCTTTCCAATAAAATTCTTCTTGGGGGTTGTCACAGTTGCTACATCGTAAGCTTCTGTAGCATCTAATTGCAACTTATACTCTCTTGCAGTTTGCCAACAAGAACTAATGCTAAAAGTATCTTCTGTTAAAAGTAATGCTAAATTTACCAAAAAAGGAATAAAGACACAAACAATCGCTGCTATAAATTTATTTCGAATACTAATAAGTCCTTTTTTATCATCTGGATTTATTACCATCTGAATTAAACCCCAAATGCAAGATACCAATAAAACAATAGGCATCACTAACTGCATAATAGATAAAAAATCTTTCAAAATCACTAGAATAGAAATAAAATTATAATCTGTGCAATTATGAATTAACTCACTTAGATATATCATCCTAATCACCTATCTCTAATTAAATTATATCATGCTAACCTTCAATTTTAAATTTGAAATCTTTATTTTGGAAATATTTTTCTTCTCCAAAAACAGATTCCACCTTGAAACCTCTAAATACAATTAAGGCATTATTTTCAATATAAAGTTGGGCACCATCTAAATAATCTTCTACATTACGCCATGCTAAAAAACAACTATAATCACAATAATTAGGATCCACATATTTTTCTTTTAAAACTGCCTGATATAATTTTCTAAATTGCTTTTCCATGCTTTTTCGAACTACCTCATCATCTACGCCATATCGCTTATAAATTTCTTCTTTAGTATAAGCTTTCTTTGTCTTTAAATTCAAAATATAAGTTTTAAATGTAGTCTTCGGATGATGATCAGCTGTATAATAATCTACTAATTTAATTGATAAAGATAGTATATGATTAGATTTATTAAAAACAAATCCTACTCTATTTTCTGGTAGAGAGGCAAATTCTTTTTCTATTTGCATAATTTCTTGGTTATATTTTTTTGCAGCATCCCCTTTTATATTAATATAAGGAATGTTAATATACTCACCTGTATAAGGACTCTGCTTGCGATAAATATAATCCCTATCTTTATCAATTTTCACCTTTTCATAATTACTATGTGATAAAAAGTAAATACCTATAACCATTAAAATCAAAACAAAAAAGAAGAAAATCATAATAAAAATCTGTTTTTTACTAATATCCTCATTCATATACTTCATAAGTATCACCTACTCTTTTGACTGACAGCAAGACCATCGCCTATCGAATAAAAATCTGTTTGATAATCATCATTTTCTTGTAAAAAAGTCTGATATTCTTTAATCTTTCTAACTAAACTTCTTAAATTTTTACTTTGTATATCTTCTAACTCTTTATCTACATATCCATGAAAATTCATATTATCTGTAATAATATATCCACCTGGTAATAAATTATTTTCAAAATTTTGAAAGAAACGAATGTTTTGTCCTTTGGCAGCATCTAAAAAGATAAGATCAAACTGCTCATCCAATTTTACATCATTAGCATCCTTCAATAATAAAGTGATTCTTTTCTCAAGTCCCATTTTTTTTACATTTTTTAAAGCTTCTAAGTATCTTCTTTCATCTCTTTCAATCGTCGTAATATGAATATCTTCACTAACAAGTGCCATTATAATAGCAGAATATCCAATGGCCGTTCCCACTTCCAAGATAGACTGAATTTGATGTTCTGCAATAAATTTCATCAAGAACTTAATACCATCATCCTGCATAATAGGAACACTATGCTCTACTGCATATTCTTTCATATCCTTTATTTCCTGATATTCAAAATCTACCATATCCAATCCCCCTTATCTTTTATTTCTTGCACTTTTTGTAAGTGTTCTTCATTTGTTTTCGTATAGAAAATATCACCATGTTTATCTGCAACAAAATAAAGATAATCATTTTCAGCAGGATGAATACTTGCTTTAATACTTGATATGGACGGACTACAAATAGGTCCTACTGGTAATTTTCCAAGCATTCCAGGTCCTCTTGTATTATAAGGATTTTTAGTATTAAATTGTGCTGTAGTCAAATCACTTGTCATAGGGGACTTTAAAGCATAATAAGTAGTAACATCACTACCTAAATTCATATTTTTTTGAAGACGATTATAAAAAACACCAGCAATCATTTTACGATTTTCAGCATTCGTTCCTTCTAGTTCTAACATAGATGCTAAAGTTAAATATTCATGCATCGTATAAGCCTTAGAAATGTTTTGATAATCTTTCAACTCCTCTGCCATCTGATCCAACATTACCGTAAAAATTTCTTCCACTTTAACATCTTTGTTTTTAAATTGATAAGTGTTAGGTGCTAAATACCCTTCCAATGCATAATAAATATTTTGATTCAAAATCTCATCCGTCAAAAACCAATATTTATCAATTAGTTCCCCTACATAGGTATCATTCTCTACTGTTTTAATGACATCATCATAACTATTATTCGTATGTTTCGCTATTTCTTCTGCATAACTTGTAAATGATTTTCCTTCTTTAAAGGTAATAGTAACAGCATCTGGATTATAATGATTTCCCTTTTCTAATATAGAAATAATCTCTGGCATATCCATACTTTTTTTCATGATATAAGTAGACGCCTTTAATGATGAAACATTATTTAATTTTAAATATATTTTAAAAAACGTACTATTACGAACCAGGTGTTTATCCACTAGTAATTTTGCAATATCATTAGTTGTCATACCATTAGAAATCACCACCTCTATTTCGGCAGAAGAAGTTTTATCCACAGGGCTAGATAATACTTGATATACTCCAAACAATCCTATTAATAAAAATCCTAATACCACAAGAATCGTAATCAAAATTTTTCTTTTTGCCATACTTTACCTCCAGAATAAATAACGAGCTTTACTGCTCGTTACTATTTTCCGACATTTCTTCTTGTTTTTTCTTAACTTCTTCTTGAAGAGTCTCTAAAATAGTTTCTATTACCTTCCATTCTTTTTCTGTTTCAATAGAACCTAATTGCGAATTAGGATCATTAGGGTCATAAGTTGAGGCAAACACTTGAATATTTCCCGTATCATCTTTACTATTATCTGTATAAACAATATAACTTTTTCCAGTTTCTTCACTATCAAAAGTAAATAATACATCATATACTTTTTCCTGACCATTTTCATCTACTAATGTAAAACTATTTTTTTCCATTATTTTCTATCTCCTTTTTGTCTAAATAACTTTGTAATATTATAGTAGCCGCTAAACTATCAATCACTTTTTTACGTTTTTTTCTAGAAGTATCATTCAAGATTAATATATCCTGTGCCTGTTTTGTAGTTAGACGTTCATCCATCAGATGAACCTTTTTACAAGTAACATCTTCTAACATTTTTTTGAACTTTTCACTTAATCGTGCTTTTTCTCCAATAGTATTATTCATGTTTTTAGGATACCCCAAAACAATTTCATCAATTTTACATTCATGCACAATTTTCTCCACCTCAGAGACTAAAGCTGTATAATCACCCTGATGGCGAAGAATAGTATAAGAACTCGCAATAAGCCCAGTTTTGTCAGAAAGTGCCACTCCTAATGTCCTCGAACCTAAATCTAGTCCTAAATACTTCATAAATCCTTCGTAAATTCTTTTAGCAATACTTCTATAATTTTAGAACGATCCAGTTCTAATATTTTTTTTCTTGCATCTTGATAACTAGAAATATAACCTGGATCACCACTAATAATATATCCAACTAGTTGATTAATTGGATTATAACCTTTTTCTTCTAAAGAATGATAAACTTCTTTTACTATTTTTTTCACAGAAGCTTTTTCAATATCTTCTAAATGAAATAAAGCAGTTTTTTCTGTATCCATATTATTCCCCCACTACAATATTATATAATATATTCTATCACCAATCAAAAAGCATTTCAACTAAAATTTCTAATGTATAAGAAAAGCAAAAAGAACATATTCCACTTTTTGCTTTTTTTAATACCCAAATGCTAAATAAATCAAAAAGGCTAGATAAATAAAAGAAGTAATCCATCCATTTATTTTCTCAAAATTAGAACTTTTATATTTAATACCCAAAGCAATTGTAAATACACTTCCTCCTATTAATCCACCAATATGAGCGAAATTATCAATTCCAGGCAACGTAAAGCCCAATAGTAAATTAAATAAAATTAGAGGAATAATTTGACTCTTTACAATATTTCCTAAATATACTCTATAATGGTATCCAAAATATACGATAGCACCCATAAGTCCAAATATGGCACCACTAGCACCAAGGCTTAAATGATTACCTAAAAATAACATAGATAATAATGAAGCACTAACAGCACTAAACAAATAAATAGCAATATACTTAAAACGTCCTAAAAAACTTTCCACTTGACTACCAATTACAAAAAGAGCATAACAATTAAATAATAAATGAATAATATTCCCGTGCAAAAATGCAGCTGTTAGCAGCCTATAATACTCTCCTGCTTTAATAGCACTAGGATAAATAGAAAACATAGAAACTAATGAGTCATAATACCCAAATAAAATTGGAACTACATAACATAAAATACAAAGTAGAATTAAACCATATGTTACATAAGGGACCTTAGGTCGAAATACCTCATCCATTTTTTCAGCATCACTTTTATTATGTTTATTAATATCATTCGTAATTCTCGCAAAAAGTTGAAAGCCATCTTCTGTATATTTTAACTTTTTATTAAGATCTGGAAAAATGGATTTTACAAGATCACTATTTTTTAAATCTTTCTCCTCAATTACTTTTAAACAATCCACATCTTTAATAGTATTATCATTCATATTAACACTATCCCCTAAATCTAAAAATATACTTAAAGTACTCATCTTAAAAGAAAGTGTCTTTACTTTTATCTTTTTCATAATTCTTTTTGTTTTAAACATATCAAAGCGGAACTGTTCATCATTATGAATATAGTTAGATACAATACGAATAATTTTATAATCCTCATCTAAATTTTCTAGCCAAATTTCATTTTCAACCCCCTGCAAAATAATGGGATTATAATTTTTCTCCGTAATAAAATAATGTAATAATTTCATTACAATCATATTTTTATCATCTAGCATAATTTCTAAACTTTGTTGCATTTTATCTCTCCTTTGTATTAAACCCACGACCCTTATATAGTCATGTTTCTAAAAAAGACTAATATTATTATATAACAAATCATAAGATATGGAAAGAGGTGATTATTTTGAAAAATTTCTTTTTATTTATTATATGCCTTCTTCCTTGGTTTATCTCAAGTCTCATTCCCATCGATTTAAATTTTTATCAATCATTAAAACTTCCTTTTTTCACTCCACCTACTATATTTTATTCAATCGCTTGGACAATTACCTATATTGGAATTGCAATCTCAATCTATACCTTAATTCAAAAGATTAGCTGGAAAAACATTCCTAGAAGTTATAAAAAAACACTAGCAATTAACTATTTATTTAATCAATTATTTACTGTAGTTTTTTTCATATTACATAGTACATTTTTAGGATTTGTTTCATCTCTTGGAACTTTGATTAGTTGCCTATTTTTATACGAAGAGACATCTAATTTAGAAGAAAAAAGTACTAAATATTTAAATCCTTATGTATTATTAAGTCTTTTTGCAACAATTCTGTCATTAACAATTTATTTAATTAATACGCTACCTTAAAATACTAAAATTTATTTAATCATCCTCAAGAGTCTTTAACTTTTCCATAAATTCTTCAGGAATACTAGATTCATAATAAATTTCTTGCCGAGTAATAGGATGCGTAAACTTAATACTTTTAGAATGTAACATTTGTCCAAAATCTGTTGCATTTTTTTTATTATATAATGGATCATTGGTAATAGGATATCCGATATAAGACATGTGCACCCTAATTTGATGTGTACGTCCTGTATCAAGTAAACACTCTATTAAAGTATTTTCAGAATAACGTTTTACTACTTTAAAATGTGTAACAGCACTCTTACTATTTACATCTGTTGCCATCATTTTCTGACGATTATTAACGTCTCTTCCAATTGGTACATCAATTGTTCCACTATCATGAAAAATAACGCCATCTACTAATGCTAAATATTTTCTCTCTACTTGTTTATTCTTAATCATATCACTCAAAAGTTCATGTACTTTTTCATCTTTTGCCACTACCATGACACCTGAGGTATCCTTATCTAATCGATGAACAATCCCTGGTCTCAAATTAGTACTACACCCTTGATTGAGATAAAATAATAAAGCATTTACTAATGTTTCATGATAATGACCTGGGGCAGGATGTACAACCATACCTGATTTTTTATTAATGATCAACAAATACTCATCTTCATATACAATATCTAAGAAAATATTTTCAGGTTCAATTGTAATATCATAATCCATATCGGCGTTTATAAAAAGCTTATCCTCCTCTTTTAAGAGATAATTTGCTTTTACACTCTTTCCATTTATAAGAACCTTTCCCTCTTTAATTAATTTTTGCACTTTACTACGAGATATTTCTAACTCCTCACTTAAATATTGATCAATACGAATATTATTTTGTTTTATGTCGATATTCATATACTTCCCTCCTCACCTCATCTATCATTATTATGGAAATTCCTACTACAATGGCAATATCTGCAAAATTAAAAACTGGAAAATTATATCCAAAAATATTAAAATCCAAATAATCTGTTACAGCCATATATAAAAGTCGATCAATTAAATTACCAACAATCCCACTCAAAACAAATCCAAAAGATAATATTTTTATATAATTCCAAGATGTCTCCTGATAAATACATTTTTGTAACCACAAAATTGCAATTATGCTAACAAAGATAAGGAAAATAGTAGAATTTTCAAAAATCCCCCAAGCCGCACCTTCATTATTTACATATGTTAGAGAAAAAAAGTTAGGAATAAGAGGAATCGTTTGTAGTACGTTCATATTATGACGAACTAAAATTTTTAAAAACTGATCTATTATAATTCCAATTAATGCAATGATATAAACTTTATTTTTCTTCATTAGAATCTCCTTTTGTTAAATCATCAATTTTTTCTACTATAACTTGATATTCATTCAATCGCTTTTCTACCATACCTACTACTTTAATAATATTGCCACGAGTTAATAGGGCATATTTTTGATAAACTTTAGGAAAAAGCGTAAAATTCATACTACCATTTTCATCACTAACAGTCAAAAATGCCATCTTATCTCCCTTTTTGGTATTAATTACTTTGATTCGTTCTATTAAAACCAAAGTAGAAATTCTTTTCGAAAAATATTTGGGAATATCCACAATATCAATAGATTCTTTATAGTTCTTTTTATAAATTGCCACAGGATGATGTGTTAAATAAAAACCAAATACTGTAAGTTCATTCTGTAACTCATCTGCTATAGGGTATTCTTCTTTTATCTCAATTTCTGGTTTCATCACCAAAGAAGGATCTAAATCTTTCGTTAACTCTGCATAATTAATAAGGCTATCCAAATTATAAATCAAAGTAGCTTTGTTATAGTGAAAACTGCGAAAAGCATCAGCAAGTATCAAAAATTCTAATGTTTTTTTTGTTATTCCTTCCAAAGTAAGACGGCTAAAGGCATCATAAATCGATTCAAAATCTCCATTTTTTCTAGCAGTTAAAATAGCCTTTGTAGCAACACTTCCAACTTGTTTAATATTACTAAATGGATAATAAATTCTTCCATCTTTAACAATATATCTTTCTGTACTCAAATTAATATCGGGTTTCTCTACAAAAATTCCACAACTTCTAGATTCTAGAATATATTCTTTCGTTTTTGTTTCACTACCAATCACATTAGTTAATAAATTACTTAAAAAGAAATCTTTATAATAAACCTTTAAATAAGCCATTTTACAAGCAATAATAGAGTATGCAACAGAATGACTTCTATTAAATCCATAACCCGCAAATTTTAAAATCAAATCAAAAATTTCTTTAGCCTTTTCGTAAGAATGGTTTAAACTCATACTACGTTTTATAAATTTATCTTCTTCTGCCTTTAATAAATCCACTTTTTTCTTACTCATAGCACGTCTTAGAATATCCGCCTCTCCCAAAGAATATCCTGCAAACCGACTTGCTACTTGCATAATTTGTTCCTGATAAACAATAATACCATATGTATTTTTTAAAATATCATAAAGACAAGGATCTAAATATGTGATTTCCTCTTCTTTATGTTTTCTTCTGATATAAGTATCAATATTTTCAGCAGGTCCTGGACGGAATAAAGCAATGGCCGCAAAAATATCTTCAAAAGAAGTAGGCTTTAATCGCTTTAAAAAGTTTCTCATTCCAGTAGACTCAAATTGAAAAATACCTGTCGTATCTGCCTTTTGAAAAAGTTCTAGCACCTTACTATCCTGCAATGGAATTTTATTAAAGTCTACCCTTTCATGTTGCACTTGTTCAATGTCATCTAAAACATTACTAATTAAAGTTAAATTTTTAAGACCCAAAAAATCCATTTTTAAAAGACCTAATTCTTCTAAGTATTCCATTGAATAACTTGTCAAATACATATCCTCACTCAGTGCCAAGGGTATCACTTCATCTAAGTCCTTTTGACATAAAACAACTCCTGCTGCATGAGAAGATGTATGTCTTGGATATCCTTCAAATTTAACAGCGATACCAAATAGTTTTTTTAATTGGTAATCACTATCTATCTTCGCACGAAATCCATCACTATTTTGATAAAAATCCACTAATCGTTCTTTACTAAAAGCTGGAATAAATTTAGACAAAGTATCAACCTTATAAGAAGGAATATTCAAAACTCGTGCAACATCACGGAGCACCTGCTTAGCGCCTAGTGTTCCAAAAGTAACAATTCCTGCCACCCTTTTTTTACCATACTTTTTAATTACATAGTCAATCACTTCTGACCTTCTTTGATCAGGAAAGTCTGTATCAATATCAGGCATTGTGATTCGTTCGGGATTTAAGAATCGCTCAAATAATAAATCATACTGTAAGGGATCAATATCTGTAATACCTAACGAATAAGAAACCAGGGACCCTGCTGCACTTCCCCTTCCTGGACCTACCAATATTCCATTTTGTTTTGCATATCTAATAAAATCATAAACAACTAAAAAGTAATTACTAAATCCCATATTATCAATCACATGTAATTCATATTGTAAGCGTTCTTGATACTTCCTAGAAACTTGATTGGACAATCGTCTTTTAAGTCCTGCCTTTGAAAGTTCAAACAAATACTCTCCAGCACTTAAATCATTTTTTGTATCATAAACTGGAAGAAGCAATTGAGATTTTGGAAAATGAACCTGACATTTTTGAGCAATTTCCTTTATTCTTGAAAAATCTTCTTTCATAAAATCCTGTATAAAAACATCTTCTAGTGATTTATCTAAAATAGAATAAGAAACATCATCACTAACAGTTTTATTATCTCGTATATAATAAAGATATTTTAAAAACTCTCCATCAGATTTTTTTAAATAAAGACATTGTCGACAATAAATAGCAGAATATCCCATGCTCAACAATTGTTCTTTCTCTTCTTCCTTTGTATAGCCAAAGTAAATATCCTCAAATACGTCTTTTATTTCCTCATATATTCTACTATTATAATTTGTAAAAACTAAAATCAGTTGTAGGGAATTTTTTTTTAAATCAGCAATTTCTATTTTTCTTTCATTTTGAATAGTAGATAATTTTATCATACTTTTGTATCCTTGATAATTTTTTGCATATACTAAAATCGTACTATCTTCTATTAAAATTTCCAGTCCCAATATAGGCCTTAACCCACTTTTTTGACACTTTTGATAAAACTCCATAGCACCATACATATTATTATCTGTCAGAAAGCAAAAGGGAAGCTTATGTTGTAGGCTATAATCAATGATATCATCTATTTTTAACATACTAGATAATAATGAATAGTTACTTTTAATATAGAATGGTATAAACATCTTCTTCCCTCCTCATGTCTTATTTTACCATAATTCGCATAAAATATATAGAAATTTGTTTGACTTAAAATAGATTTTATGATAAAGTTATAAGACGAAGAGAAATTGGGTTAGGAGGGAAGTTTATGGCAACTAATATATCAAAGAAAAAACCAAAATCTGCAAACAGAAGATCTCATGCATTAAATGCTACAAAAAGACAACAAAAATTAAACCTTCAAGTAGAACGCCTTGCTGATGGTACAAAAGTAAGACTAACAGCACGTGAAAGAAGAACTTTAAGAAAAGCAGAAAAAGTTGCAGCTTAGCTAGCAACTTTTTTTATTGGCAACTTCCGCCTTCTCCTAATATCTTTTTTTCCACTTTCTCTCTTGAAAAACCTTTTTTATAACTCAAATACTCTAAATTTAAGGAAGTGTTTAAATAATCTTTTTGATAGTCTTCCAAACTAAACTTACTATAATCTACACTAAATACCGTAGTCAAAGAATTATTTTCGTGATTTACTGTAATGGCTGTTTCTAAGCCTGGAGCTGAAATAGATTCATAAGATATATTAGATATTGCCATAAATTCATCAATTGTTTTTTCTGTCGACATCAAATTGTACATAACCTTCATTTTAATCAAGCCATCATGATTGAATTCATATATATAATTTGTATTAGAAACGATTCCTGAACCATTCTCATTTTTCATACAAGAAAGGCTTTGCCGCTCGATTTCCATCGCTTGAGGTACATCCGACATCACCTCAACACTTCCCATAATAACAGGAAACAAAATTCCTATAATAATCATAAATAAACCAACAAATAAAAGCAAAAGTGAAATATTCTTTTGTTTTTTTGTTACTTCATAATCCGTTTTTGTATCGACTTTTTTTTGCATACCATTACTCTTCTCTAGCATAGCACTATCCCCTCTATTATGATTATAACACGTTTTTTAAAAGAAAAGAAATAAGAATATTCTTATTTCCAATTATTGACATATTATTATTAAATTTTCATGTCATTTATACTATTTTTTTATTTTTAGAATCAAACTTTTTTCTCTCTTCTGTGTTTAAAATTTTCTTACGAAGACGAATAAAGTTAGGTGTCACTTCTACTAATTCATCTGAGTTAATATAATCTAATGCATATTCCAGACTAATCGGACGTGGTCGTTTCAAAACAACGGTATGATCACTACCAGATGCTCTTACATTCGTTAAGTTCTTTCCCTTTACCACATTCACTGCCAAGTCATTATCTCGATTACATTCCCCTACTATCATTCCCTCATAAACTTCTGTACCAGGTTCAATAAACATAATTCCTCTATCTTCTAAGTTTCCAATAGAATAGGCTGTAGAATTACCATTCTCCATAGAAACAAGTACACCAAGTTTACGCTCGCCAATATCAACATTCTCATAGGGACGATATTCTTTAAAGGTATGATTAATAATTCCATATCCTTTAGTCAAAGTCATAAAATCTGTAGAAAATCCAATTAAGCCACGTGAAGGAATTGTATAATTTAGACGAACCTGACTTTCAAAATTAGTCATATTCTCCATTTGGGCTCCACGAAGGCCTAATTGTTCTATAACACTACCAACAGTATCCTCTGGTACCTCGATTTGTAGCTCTTCCCATGGTTCACACTTTACGCCATCAATTTCCTTTACAATAACAACTGGTTTAGAAACTTCTAGTTCATATCCCTCACGGCGCATATTTTCAATTAAGATTCCTAAATGAAGTTCTCCCCTTCCAGAAACAAGAAAGGATTCATTAGTATGTGGCTCAACCTTTAAACTAACATCTTTTTGGGTTTCACGTAATAATCTTTCTTCTATTTTTCTCGCAGTAACGATTTTTCCATCTCTTCCTACGAATGGAGATGAATTTGTTCCAAATGTCATCTGTAAAGTAGGCTCATCAATATGAAGTTTTGGAAGTGCTAAATTTTTTCCCTGATCACAAATAGTCTCACCAACAGAAATATCAGCAAGTCCTGCAATGGCCACTATATCTCCAGCTTCTGCCTCTTCTACTTCAATTCTCTTATACCCATAATAACCAAATAATTTCTGAATACGAAAATTCTTAACACTACCATCTAGACGAATACAGCTAACCATTTGTCCTGTCTTTAATACTCCATTATGAATACGGCCTATTCCTATACGCCCAACGAATTCATTATAATCAAGTAAAGCAGGTTGAAATTGTAACTCTTTACTACTTTCACCCTGAGGCTCTGGAATTTTTTCAATAATTAAATCCAAGAGTTCTGTAAAACCAGGTGTTTGCGTACTAATATCTTCCTTTAGACTACAAGTTCCATTTAATGCTGAAGAATAAACTACTGGAAAATCCAATTGTTCATCATCTGCTCCCAGTTCAATAAACAAGTCTAATACTTCGTCAACAACTTGACTACACCTAGCACTTGGTTTATCCACCTTATTAATAACAACAATAGGTTTTACTTTAGCCTCCAACGCTTTTTTTAATACAAATCTCGTTTGTGGCATAGTACCTTCATAAGCATCTACTACTAAAATAACACCATCCACCATATTCATAATACGCTCTACTTCTCCACCAAAATCAGCATGTCCTGGCGTATCTAAAATATTAATACGATAATCATTATAATCAAGTGCAGTAGTCTTAGCTAGAATTGTGATACCACGTTCCTTTTCTAAGGCATTAGAATCCATTGATACATCTGTAACATTTTCATTGTCTCGAAACATTCCTGATGTTTTTAATATTTCGTCAACCAAGGTTGTCTTTCCATGGTCAACATGTGCAATAATTGCGACATTTCTTTTCTTCATAAATACTTCACCCTCTTCTTGCGACGTCACCAATTATAGCATATAAAAATTAAAAATACTAGCATTATCCTATTTATTTATGAGAAAATTTCCATTTTATCTTTGCAAGAGTCACTCCTGATGTGAAACTAGTTGTGGCTAAAGCAACGGATTCTTTAGTAAAAGAATCATTATCTGATAAAATATAACCTACTAACAGTGTTGTAGAAATAGCAAATGTATTAAAGGCTATTTTACTGATAAATTTATTTTTTTCCATTATCTTCCCTCCTCATACTACTTCTTATTTTGTATTTTATTTCTAATTTTCTTATAAAAATAACTAATAAGTAAGATAACTAATAAAATGGTAATTGGCGTTTTCAGTTTACCAACATATTCGTTAATCACAATCCAATTATTCCCAAGTGCATAACCTACGTATACAAAAACAAAAGTCCAGGGAATAGAGCCAATTGTGGTAAACAATAAAAACTTCCAAAAAGATAATTGCATAATACCAATAGGAAGTGAAATCAGTGTACGAATAATTGGAAAATTACGACCAATTAACGCAGCCATTAATCCATAACGATTAAACCAACTATCTGACTTTTCAATATCCTCCTCTTTCATAAAGAAATATTTGCCATATTTTTTTATAAAAGGTTTGCCACCAAAATATCCCATAAAATAAATAATAACGGCACAGAAAACACTTCCTAAAAGTCCTATTAAAAAAGCTCCCCAAAAAGAAAAAATTTCTTTTCCTGCTAAAATTCCACCTGTGGCAAGAATCAATTCACTAGGAATTGCAATGATAACTGCTTCCAAAATCATACCTAAAAACATCCCAAAATATCCATAACTAGATATCAAATCAATAACAAAGGACCCCATACTATCACCTACAAAAGTATATGATATTAAAAATCAATCTTTGCTAATTATTCTTCACAAATATTTATTCTCTCTAATATTAAGCTTATTTCCATTTTTGTTTCTAAACAGTTAATTATTATTTATGTGAATCTTTTATAGAATAAGTCTTCCCCATAAACAACCTTAAAAGTTTCTTTAGGAAGATCTTCATCTAAGGATTTAATTGGTGTGTCCAGTAATACTAAATTATTTTTTTAAGTATCACATTCAGGTAAATAATCTATAGATTTACCCTTTGGAAAAAATTTCCTAATTTGCCTGTTTATATTAGTTTTTTGATTAGATACATAGAAATTATAGAAATATATCCCCCTTCACCAGTAGTTTTAAAAAAAAATAGATACCTTCTATATCACTCACGCAAGGATTATGTCAGTTAAAATAATTAGTATTATCTCAATGGGTGGACCTCCCATAGATTCCTATGAACATATAACAGATATCCAAAATAAGTAATGATTTATTCTATCAAATTCATCATTATATCTCTTTTAGAGCTAACAAGATTAGCATCAATCTTTTTGGGATAATCTGTATATCATATTTGAATTGGATATCTAAAGAGTAATCCGTTTCTTCTAACTTCCTTTACCTTAATATCCCTCTAGGATTACCCCCTAACCTTTCAGAATTTCCAATCAATTATTATTATGAGCAATATCTACATAGGAATATGGTATATTATATTTAATTAAAAATGAACTTCCAAATAATAATTCATGAAATAGAAAAAAATTCATAAAACTATTGACTTTTCAATAAGATTTAGTATAATTGTAAATGTCTACTAATTGCGGATGTAGTTTAATGGTAGAACCTTAGCCTTCCAAGCTAACTACGGGAGTTCGATTCTCCTCATCCGCTCCATAGTGAAATCTGCTCGAACTTTTCGAGTTAAGAATAAATAACTAATTCAAATTTGGATTAGTTTTTTGTTGTTTAAGAACTAATTCCTTTTAAGAAAAGATTGAAACTATGGTAAATATTATTAAGGAAGAACTACCTATTGAACAAGAGTTAAAGAAGAAAATTGAGTTTATTTGTGAGTTTGCTAAAATAACACCTACCATTATTAATGGTAATATTAGAAAGATTGATAAAACAAATCTAGTATATACCAAATGACACACAATAATAGAGTTTATGATTTATTTTATTTTAAAGCAATTATTGAAGATTATAATATAAAATTAGAACAAAACTTAAATGTTAGAAACGATAGACTTGATAAAATTATGAATGAATTAGATAAACAATTGGAAACTACTAAAATAATTCCTTTTGATAAGAAACATAATTTAGTAGAAAAAGATACTTTTGATACTATGCATAAAGTCATAAATGAATCTAAAAAAATTATGGAAATACAACCTAAAATAAATGAAGTGTTCAATGAAATAAATAATTATGTTGATAGTTATAGTTCTTTAGAAAAAGAAAATCAAAAATACCAAAGAGAGATTAAATCATTAAAAACTAGAAATAGTAATCCATTACAAGAAAATAATAAATTAAGAAACTATATAGATACTATTTTAGAGGTTATAAAGAAATTTTTTAGAAAACTACTACAAATTGGTAATGAGTCAACAAAAGAAAATGAATTATTTGATTATGCAGATGTTCCTAATTATTTTAAAAAAACAATAATGATAAAGATAAAGATGATTTTGAAATAGGTATGTAAATAAATAAGATAGAGAGGTAAGTAAAACTACTTCTCTATCCCCTATATTGATTTATTTGTAGACTCTTTTTAGAATGTATTCTTTATTTTCAGATGCTACCTCGACATTTTTAAATATATTTTTTGCTTCATTAAAATAACTTAATTTATTTATTTCTGGCCAAAAATGGCTTAAAATTAATTTTTTGACATTGCTTTTTTTAGCTATCATCGCAGCTTCTTCAGCACTCAAATGATTCATATTCCCATTTTTTTGATGTTTTAAAAAACTTGATTCACATATCAATATATCGGCATTTTGAAAAAATAATGAAATGGTTTCATCAAATCCAGTATCTGCTGAATAGGACAATTTTATGTTTCCTTTAATTATATTCATAGCAAAAGTTTTTATATTGTGTTGTGTTTGATAAAAAGAAACATTCATGCCATTGATATTTAAATTAGTTTTTTCATCATATACATAAAAATCCATATAGTTTTCTGTACCATAGTTTATCAAATAATGATAGTCTTCTAAATCTTTGCTATTTGGAATATAAACCTTAATCTTACTATTTAATAGACTTAAATTATGGTAGACATAACTGGCATATGCAATAGCGCTTAAATCAGCATAGTGATCCTTATGTAAATGACTAATTATAATAGTCAAATCTTCTAAATCGTTTGGAAATTTCATTAAACTTGTTATACCATTACCACAATCTAATAAAATTTTTTGATTATTATCAGTATCATAAGTTAGGTAACCTACACAGTTATTATCCCCTTTTGAATATGGTGAAACACTCCCTAATATTTTTAAAATCATTTATTTTGCTCTCCTTTTAAAATCATTTTTTCCTCTACTATAGGATCAACATATTTTGAAATATTTTTATTTAAATAGAATATCTCCTTAACAACACTTGATGATACAGTTTGTAACCCTTGGTCGGCAAATAAGCATATTGTATTTACTTGATTATCACTAATATCTCTATTTATCCCTGCAAGTTGTTTTTCATATTCAAAATCATTTATACCTCTAAGCCCTCTTAATATTGCTTTACAATCATGTTCTAATGCTAAATCAGTTGAAGTATCAGTGCTAGTTATTAATTTGACTTTAGGATTATTACAATATAATTTGTTTAATATTTCTAATCGTTCTTTCAATGTGAAAAAAGAACTCTTTTTAATTGGATTTTGCAAAACTGCTATAATTACTTCATCAAAAAGTTGTGTGGCTTGGTCGACAATATTCATGTGTCCTTTTGTTATAGGATCAAAACTACCTGGATATAATACTCTCATCATAAATTTTTTTCACCTCTTTCCTCGTTTGTTTAATATCATAGTTTTCTATAATGTAATCGAAATCATTTCTAGTAAAATCTAATGTTGCTTGTTCTCTTTCTTTAAATGCACTTTCATTTATTGCATCTCTTTGAGTTGCTCTTTTCATTCTTGTATTGAAATCGGATTGTACTAAAATATTAGTATTTGAAATGTTAAAATATTTTGTTTTTGGAATAAGTATCCAATCAAGAATTATTATTTTATTTTTATTTTCTTCTATGAAATTATCGATTATATTTTCCATAACGTCCCAAGTAATGTCTGATAGTTGTTTCATATTTTGATGATTATTAAAAACTAAATCACCTAATTCTTTTCTATTTATTTTATCTTCTTTTATATTTAAATTAAACCTTTCAGAAATAACTTTTCTTATTTCTGGCATTTCTAATACTTTATGTCCAACTGTATCAATATTTAAATGAACAATATTTTTATCTAATGAGCATAGGAATTCTGAAATAGAACTTTTTCCACTTCCAGATGCTCCTGTTATTGTAATTAACATTGTTATCACCTCTCTAATTGCATTATACTCCACAAAGTGATATAATTGAAATGCGAGTATTTGATATCTGATATAAGAGGTGGTTATATCGTGGAAAATATAAATTTCGAGTTATACAAAGTATTTTATTACGTCGCCAAAACTAAAAATATTACCAAAGCATCTGAAATATTGCTTATTTCACAACCCGCTATAACTCAAACAATAAAAAAATTAGAAAATGAACTAAATATAACTTTATTTTATAGAACATCTAGAGGTATGGAATTAACAAGTGCTGGAGAGGAATTGTTTCAAAACATAAAAAATAGTATAGAATGTTTAAATAATTGTAAAAGATTATTAGATGAATTCGATTCCAAAGAAATAAAAACAATAAGAATTGGTGGAGGCACTACTTTATTAAAGCATAATGCTTTGGAGGGATTTAAAGTTTTTAAAGAGAAATATCCGAATATAAAAATAGAAATAAATAGAGGAATAACATCTGAACTTTTAAATAAATTGCATGATAATATATTAGAGTTGGTATTATTTAATATGCCTGTACAAATAGATGAAAATTTAGATTATAAGATTATTGAAACTACACAAGATGTATTTGTAGCAAATTCAAATTTCTATAGTAATTTAAAAGGAAAAAAAATTAGTATTACAGATTTAACTGTTCTTCCATTAGTTCTACAATCTGATGTGTCTTCTTCAAGAAAGTTCTTAAACTCTATATGTAAAAAAAATAAAATAGTATTAAATAATAGTTATGAATTAGAAAGTTATGATTTAGTTTTATCCTTTGTAAAAGCAGGACTAGGAATTGGATTTATAAATAGAAATCACATTTTGAATGAGTTAGAGAAAGGAGAACTATTTGAATTAAAACTAGACTATCAGATACCATCAAGACAAATTGGAATAGCCTTTAATAAAAAAAATTTTAATAGTAAATACATTACAGAATTTATAAATGCAATCGATAAGAATAATAAAGAATGATTATAGATAGAGGTGTACTTTATGCAAGACTATATTAGTCTTCCTAAGAATGAATATGATGATTTTATAAATGACTTATACGATGAAGATATACTTGATGATAATGATATCGATATAATACAAAATAATTTAAAAAATAAAGATGATTTTGAGAGATAACCCAGTCAATCAAATCATCTTTTTTTTACTAAGGATTTATTAATATCTAAAACTATTGATTTTGCATAATTTATACTGTTAATATGATTATGAACAAAATCAACATTATTATTCTTAACTTTTTGTGGATATTTTCCATTATTATCATAAATAGTATCCAATAATTCACATAGTTGTTCATAATTGCAAATGCTAGTGTTAGTTTCAATAAATTCTTTTATTAAACCTATTTCTCCATCAAATTGATGTTGATTAATTAAATTTATAAACATTCCATTTATTAAAAGAGGATATAAAAGTTTAACTTCGGAATTATAGCCAATAGCTCTATATTTTCCATCAGGTTGTCCTGTTTTAATTGAATCCAAATATCTTTTTAAATTATTATTTTCGATTTTATATTTTCCAAAAGACATTATTCTATTAACTAAAAGTTCAGTAATATAAGTATTTGTTATTTCATCTAAAGTAGTTCCAGTTCTTTTAGTAGAAAAGTGTTCCTTTGAATCATCATCTCTTAAATAAAATGTTTCCTGTAAGCCACTTCTCATATAATAAGTATTTTCATCTAATAGGATATTCGTATTATAATATCCCATTAAAGCATGTCGAACCTCATGTGCTAACATTTCAAGTTTTAAAGCAGGTGTTGCTAAATAGTCTTCAACATGAGTTCCTAATAATATCGTTTGTGGATTTTGTTTTAAATTAGAATCTTTAAAAACTTTTAAATTAGGAATAAAAATAGTAACAGCTACACTTCCGACTGGCATTTTACCAAAATTATTCTTTATTGCTATTTCACCTACACTACCATGGTCATATATAATTTTAACTTTATTAAATAAATCATATAAGGGAAAATCGCAATTTTTTCCAAAGTCCATATAGAAACTAAGATATATAAATGTAATCATATCTAACAATTCCTCGTTATAATTGTATTTTTGAGCAATGTCTTTAAGTAAAAAATACTTCTCACTTAACAATTTATTAAATTTAATATTATCCATTACATAAGCCTTCCTTTATATTTATTTTTATTTTTTTCTCTTACAAATTTTTCAATATCTTCAATTCCAGAAGTTTCAACATAATAGCCTATATATGAACTAGGATATTCTCTATAAAAGAAATTATAAGAATCATAATCTTTTTCAGTAGAAAACCATACTATGCTTTGATTTTCTTGAGATAATTTCGAAATATCTCTGCTAATATCAAAGTCAGAAAATATGTAGATTTTTCTATCCTTTATATCCTTTAATTCCTCATAAAGTGAACGATATTCATTAAAAATAGTACATTCAAAATTGTTATAAGATTTAATTTCAGAATTTACTATTTTACTGACATCGATATTTTTAGCATTTTCTTTTTTTATTAATAGCTTTCTTAAAATACAATCATTATATGTTAAATATATTAATGAATTTTTTATAGCAACACTGCTAATGGCATTAACATACATTTCTAATGATTCATTATTTGATGGTGATAAATCAAAAACATAAACATCTGGTTTAAATGTAGGACTCACAAAATCATCTATAATCTTAAATTTTTGATTTGTTAAATAGTGTTTAACTATTTCTTTTTTATCATATTTATATGTTCCTTTTTGATACCTTTCGTAACTTAAAGATACTAATTTTTTTAAAACCTTATAAATTTTTGTAGTAGTAATATCATCTAATTTATCACTAGCTGAATGTGTTTCTTCATGTTGTTTATCTTCTTGTTCTCTACTATGATTTTCATCATAATTATTCATTAAATCATCAAAATCATTTTCTTCAATTTCTGGTTCTGAATTTTGGTCCTGCGATTGTTCTTCAGTTTCTTGCTCTGAACTCTGTTCCTGTGATTGCTCATCAGTTTGTTGCTCTGAATTTTGGCCTTGTGATTGCTCATCAGTTTGTTGCTCTAAACTTTGTTCTTGTGTTTGTTCTTCAGCTTCTTGCTCTGAATTTTGGTCTTGCGATTGTTCTTCAGTTTCTTGCTCTGAACTTTGTTCCTGTGTTTGTTCTTCAGTTTGTTGCTCTGAATTTTGGTCTTGCGATTGTTCTTCAGTTTCTTGCTCTGAACTTTGT
>CAJUHO010000006.1:0-24291 GCA_910586195.1 uncultured Bacilli bacterium | reverse complement strand
GAACTTTGTTCCTGTGTTTGTTCTTCTGTTTCTTGCTCTGAACTTTGTTCCTGTGTTTGTTCTTCTGTTTCTTGCTCTGAACTTTGTTCCTGTGATTGATCTTGAGATTGTTCATTACTCTTCTTTTGATTTTTATTTTCTTTTGTTCTAGTATTATCAATTCTAAAATAATCACTCATTATTAAATCTGGATATTGATATTCCTCACCATAATTTAATAATTCTTCTAAATTAGGAATATTTTCCATTATTATAAAGTCCTTTTTAAAACTTTATTTGGGGTAATAATTGCAGATGGTTGTGAAACAGAATCATAATAATTAGTAAAATCAGGCTCAATAGTAATATCTTGGCTTATACCAGGAATTCTATTTCTATTATTTTCATCTTCTACAATTCTTCCCATTTGTGACATTGTTAAAGAGGAAAAATAATTAGGATTTCTCTCACTAGAAAATTGTGGAATAAAATTACCAAAAATGCTTCTTGCAATAAAGGCAATTTCCCTTTGAAATGGATCTAGCTGTTTAAAAACATCATTAGCCTCAAAATCTTCATCAGAAGTATATAGCAAATATTCACCTTTTAATTTATATTTTGGATAAACATATAGCCTTTTTTTATCTTCATCTTCTTCAACTTTCCAATCGAACACAAAACTATCTTTATCAATATCCATTTTAGATTCATCATCCCAATAATTATTACTACAGCTCATGTTGGCAAATGATAAATTCATTGGTATAAAATCCTCAATTTGAACTTCCCAACCTTCTAACTTTAACCTTTCCCATCTTTGCTTTTCCCATTCAAAATCAGATAACTTTCGGACTAAATTTCTATCAGTAAATTTATTAAATGTCTTCGCATTAATAAATGATGCTGGAATAGCTAGTTCAGGATTAAATCTACAAATTTTTTCTATTGTTTCATAAAGTGGCTCATCCTTATATTTTTGCAAATATCTAAAATAACTAATATTAAGACTATCATCATGTGTGATTTTCACATTTGAAGTTTGATAATTATGAACGCCATTTTGAAGACTCATTTTATCCAATACTGAATTAGGTATATTAGATAATATTTTTGCATTTAATCCAGTAAGTTTAAAATCTTTTGCCGAAATTTCTGAAAAATAATAGTGATTCATGTCAATATTTTCTTTATGATCATAAATAATTGTTATTATAGTGCATAATCCTCTCATTAGTAGTCTTGAAGAAACATATTCTTTATTTGCAATTAGTATTAATGTATTTTTATATTTCATTAATCCTACAAAATTGTCATCTTCAAAATTTAAAAAGCCAAATCTACTATTAGGGTTTCCTTTAAGTTTAACTTTTTCAAATAAAATCTCTAAAGCCCTAGGATCTTGATGGGTAATAACTCCTAGTTCTACAATTTTTTCTTTATTTTCTTTATCTAAAAAAACTAATGCTTGATCATCTTTCATATTATCGAGAATACTAGCTATATCTTTCATTGGATCTTCAAATTCATCTTCTTCAAAAATATATTCTCCATTATCTTTTTTTTCTATATATTGTTCTACTAAACTATCAGCATCTTTCGTACTCATATAATCATCTGGATTGTCCATATCTAAGTCAAGAGTTTCGTTAGTATAATTACTTTCTTGATTTTGGTACTTAAACTTTTTTGTTAATATGCTTGTTATAATTTCTCGACTTTCGCTATCCTTACCTAATTTTCTTATTAAACTATTAATTCTTCTTGTACTACTAATACCATTTTTATATAACTCATTATCACTTGTGATTGCTGTAATAAGTTCTTGAAGAGCAGGCAAACGAGATAATAATTCTTCATTACTATTCATTTGTTCATTATAAATTGCTTCATAAACTTTACTAATGAATTTTAAAAATTTTGGATCATGTTCAACATTTTCAAATCTTCTTAACAATGTTTTATATGCTAATACTGGTGGCATTGGTGGAAGTTTTATAACCGAACATCTTCTTAGCAAGGCATCAAGTAAATTTCTTTCATTATTTTTAGCAAGAATTACATATAAATTTTTTCTTCCATCTTCTGTTAAAGACAATATTTCATTATTTGAAGTTTCGATTTTACCATTTTGCAAGAAGTTCAAAAAGTAAGAATCTAAAACTTCTCTTGCTTTATCTAACTCATCTATGGTTAATACAACCTTTTTTCTTGAATTTGATAAGTTTATTGCTCTTGTTAAAATACCTTCAGCAATAGACTTGTCTGCATCCCCTTTAACAATAGCAGAGACATTATATGTAGCAATTAGTCTATCACTATTCGTTTCTTCAACACATTGTGTGTAAATATGTTCTGTTTCAGTTCCTAAAAACTGACTAAAAACTTCAGATAAAAAAGTTTTACCACAACCAGGATCACCTTCTAGTAATATAGCTGAGACTCCTTTATTAGCTTGATTATTATAATATTTATAAAATAAGTAAACATCCTCTAAAACATCTGCACTTTGAAATGTATAGCCTAATTCTTCAAATAATTCCTTAAATTCTCTCATTATTACACCTCTTGAAATTAGGTCATACTATAGCATAAAATGGTAAAAGTATCAATAAATGGTTATCATTTATTAAAAATATTGGTAGATGTTTTAGAAATTGGTTATTTACTAGTTTTACTTTAGGAGTTTTAAATAACCTTTGTTATCGCTCCATTGACGTTTCTGGTCGAACTTTTATAGTTTGAACTTGAGATACATATCAATCCGTTCGGGTTGATTTTTTTTGTGTTTACAAAAGAATTAGCAAAGAAAGGGTGTGATTTTTATGACAAAGTTTACTACGCAAGAATTAGAAATGGAAAGCAATTTAAACAACGTATTGAGTTTATATGTGAATTTTGCCATACTACACAAAAGATTATCAATGGTAGTAGTATCAAGCGAATAAACAATACTAGTTGGTTTATCCAACTTGGTAGTGTGTTATTAAAATATCGTTTAACATATTAATAATATCTTATTTTATTTAAAATATATTCTCCCTTTTCACGATTTTGTGCGTATTCTAATAACTCACTTTTAGATACTTCATCGAATTGTTCTTCTAACCTACAACCATTTAATTTTTGCCCCATATAAATCAAATATTGTCTTTTTCTATTTAATTCTTCTTTTAATATATCTAACATTGGCATACTTGTATAAAACTCCGGTCCACTACCATATACAAACGAATCTCTTTCTTCATAAAAAGGTTGAACTACATCATATATTATTCTTTTATCCTCAATAATAAATGAACCTCTAATATTTTCTTGAGGATCAGAAATTTTCAAACCTCCGCTAGATCTAAAATCATTACCTTTTAGTTGTCCATAACCAGCAATAAAATTCCCATATTCCATATCAATAAAATTATCAGAAATTTTTAATTGCTCTAATGTTTTCGGTGTAACTTGTTTTAGTCTGAAAGAAAAATTATTTCTTTTTAAATATTCTAATATAGGTGTATTTTTTCTAATTTTAATTAATTCATAATTTATAATATTATACTTTACTATTTCTTTCATAGCCGTAGCCTCCTAATAAGTAAATCTATTATAATCTTTTTTTTATATAAATCTATATCATTAGAAAAAACTATAATAATTCAAATATATCAATTGATGCCATTATGTACGTGGTAGACATTTAGCGGAAAGGTTCCCTTAGGATATGACAAGATAAATAAAGAACTTGTTATAAACGATTTAAAAAGCAAAGTTGTAAAAAGAATACTTGACTCATATGTAAAAGGAAATTCTGTTTGTTCCATTGTTAAAACATTTAATGATAAAAAAATATTTGAAATTGTAAAAGTGCTCATAGAAAAGAACAAACTCTTTTTAAAAAGTTGTGGATATTCTCATTTAAATTGCAGCTCGATAAATTTCAGTATTTCATCTCTAATGGAATAAATATCATCATAATAAATGATCTCTTTAACATTCTTACATCCTTTCACTAATCCTGATATTTTACTTCCAGATTTAGCTATAACTAATATAGGAATATTTAAACGAATCGCTTCTTGTAATTCCATTCCCTGTCCTGTAGAAATACTACTCATTTCTGCTATAACAATACTTGTATCTTTTAAAATATTCATTGCTCTTTCATATCTTTCGTAATCATTACCAGTAAAATTCATTGTATCTAGTGGACTATAAATTTCTATGGGAACATTTTTAAAATTACATTCACCTATTATAGAGTTTATGTTTTTATAAACATCTTTCGAAGATTCATCAGACACTAATACCGCCCCTGTTACTAAAATTCTATTTTTAATTTTATCTTTATGATTCTTTAATACCTCAACGGCTTTTCCTCTATGTAATTCTTTTACTATCTCCATTTTACTCTTAGAGTATTTTACTAATTCATCTATATCAGTAACCATCTCAGAACAATAATTGTCATTACTATCTTGTAGTGTAGCAGCATATACTAGCTTTTTAAATTCTTCATATAGTATTGCTCCCATACACATCATACATGGTTCACAAGATACATACATTTCTGCTCCTTTTAAATCTCCATAAAGACTTTTATTTTGGGAGGCACTTTCTATTGCTTCTAATTCAGCATGAGAATACATACTTGTTTCCATTAAAGTTCTATCATCACTTCTACCAATTATTTCTCCATCTTTAACAACAATAGCACCATAAGGATATTTAGCATTTTTACTAATCTCTATTGCTATATCAATATATTGCTCGTCAGTCATCATTTTCATCTCCTAAATTTTTATTCATAACCTCATACATAATTAAACTACATTATCAGAATAAACAGATAATGATTTTTCTAATATATCTCCATACTTCTCTAAATAATTTCTAGTATGGGAGGTTATATTACTAGGAATATTATCAATAGAAAACCAAGCAAGTTCCTTTGATTCATCATCATTAATTTTTAAATTTCCACTATACTTTGTCACAACGAAAACTGCTGTAATATCATAAAGCTTATCTCCATTTGGATATTCTCTATAAGTTTCCTTTCCAGATAACACTTGAACTAATTTTAAATCAATGACATTTAAGTTTGTCTCCTCTTTCAACTCTCTTTTAGCAACATCTTCAAAACGTTCCCCTAATTCCATGGAACCCCCAGGAAATCCCCATTGCTTATAATCTGTTCTTAATTGCATGAGAATCTGTTTTTTATCATTAAATATAAATAAACATACCCCTGCTGTTAAAATAGGCTCATGTCCTACATATTGTCTTAAAAAATTAATATAACTCATTTATATCCACCTCATATTTTCTCAAAATTCTCTTACTCCCTACTATTTATTATATCACGTATAATACACAATAGAAAAAATCAAATGTATTATACATTCGATTTATCAAAATACATAAAGCATTCCTTATCATGTGAATAAATAACCCCAATTGCTTGTAAATAAGAATATATAATAACTGTACCTACAAATTTCATTCCTCGTTTTTCTAAATCATTAGAAATCTTATCTGATAAATCACTACTTACCCTATCAGTCTCATAAAAATTTTTGCCATTAGTATAAGAATTTAAATAATTACCAAAACTACCAAACTCTTCTTGAATTTTTTTAAATATAATAGCATTGTTAATACTTGCTTTTATTTTAAGTCTATTTCGAATAATATTTTTATTTTGTAGTAACTCGTCTATCTTTTTCTCATCATAAGAACAAATTTTATCTAAATTAAAATTATCATATGCTAAACGAAAACTTTCTCTTTTATTTAACACACACTCCCAAGACAGGCCAGCCTGAAAGGACTCTAATATTAGCATCTCCAATAAATAATGATCATCAAAATTAATAACTCCCCACTCGTTATCATGATATTCAATATAAAGAGGATTATCTAAATTACACCAAGCACATCTTATTTTTTTCATAATGCTCTACTACCTTTTTGGGGAATAAAATATTTACTCATATCATTTTTTTCATGATTTAATAATGCCAATTTATTTTTAATTCCTCCTCCATAGCCTGTTAAATTTCCATTTGTTCCAACCACACGATGACATGGAATAATAATGCAAATAGGATTCCAGCCTACCGCTCCTCCTACTGCTTGAGATGACATTCTTTCTATTTTTCTATTTTTAGCAATTATTTTAGAAATATCACTATATGTTAGTGTACAACCAAAAGGAATTTTATTCACGATATCAATGACTTCTCTTCTAAAAGGCGTTATATTATCAATCTTATATTCTGGTATAAAATCCGGATTTTGTCCACTAAAATAAATATCCAACCACCTACTCGTCTGTTTAAAAATGGGCAATTGTTTCAGTGGACAATCCACTATATGTTTCAAAACATCTTTAGAATTCAAAAAACAAAGTCCTATTAAATATTTACCATCACTATTCATAAGCATATCATCAAATTTTTCAGGAGTTTTATATATCCATTTATAAACCATGTCACTTTCTCCTACTTCTACTTTAAATCATTTACAACACCATTTATTAAATTCAAATCAGAAGGTATTATCCATTTAACATTAGCCATTTTAAATAACACCAAAGGAATAATAGCACCACTACGTGCTCCATCCATCCATTTTGGATTAAAAGGCATTAATTCATATAATTCCTTTAATGAAACCTTATAAAATACTCTTTCCGTTCCCTTAACATAATCTTCTAAACTCAACATATATTTATGAATATTATCATGAAATAAAGTGTTTTCTACTAAATGGAAGCCTGTTAATAATTCGAATCTTTCCTCTCCACCCGTAAAAATTGCACAATCATAATCTGTATCTAAAGAAAAATCACCAAGCTGCACCTTCACGAAGTCTTCCATTTCCTCTACTGTATTTCCACTATACTCCTCATTAACCCTATCAAAATGATTTAGTAAATCTGCAACACCCAACTTTAAATTCTTAGTATCTATTATTCTAGCTCCTACAAAGGTTACTAATTCAGTTGTTTTTCCACCCATATTAATAATTAAAACTTTTTTACCATTATAATCATTTTCCATAGCCTTCGTTAAATAATAATTCTCAATACCATGACTAATAATATTAAAATGCAAATCAAATTGATCATTAAACAACTTAACCAAATCTTGTTTTCTCTCAAAAATAAGGTTTCTAAAAATCCCTGTAGCATAAATAAATGTATTATAATATTTCAAATCATATTTAGATTTTATTTTCTCAAAATATTTACATAACTCCCCTAAATTTTCTTTACTAATTCCTTTTTCAGAATCAAAATATCATGACAATACACCTTTATTGTAGAAGACCCCAAATCAATATAATAGTTTTTCATAAGACTACCTCCTATCTATTATTATATAATAAAATCCCCAAAATTCCTACACAAAAAAATAAGAACCTATGAAAAGGTTCCTAACATAAGATAATCTATTTTAATTTCTTGCACACCCATCTACTGACAATATTTCCCCTGTTATATAACTTGCCATGTCACTAGCTAAAAACAAAAAAGCATTGGCTATATCTTCTGGCTGACCAATTCTTCCTAAAGGAATTGTTTTTATTAATGGCTCAATCATTTCTTTTGAAAGAGCAGCCACCATATCAGTTTCAATAATACCTGGTGCTACTGCATTTACACGAATTCCTCTTGGGGCAAGTTCGCGCGCCAAAGATTTTGTCATACCATTCACAGCAAACTTGCTAGCGGGATACATGACCCCAGACTGCTGACCATAAATACTAACCATTGAACTTGTATTTAAAATAACACCATTCGTCTCTTCTAAATAAGAAACAGCAACTTTTGAACAAATAAATACAGATTTAATATTTAAATTCGCTATTTTAGCATACTCTTCCTCTGTATATTTATCAATAGGTGTTGCAGAAGACACCCCTGCATTATTTACTAAAATATCGACTTTCCCATACTTTTCCTTCGTCTTTTCAAAGACTTTTCGAACCGCATTTTCATCTGTTAAATCAGGATAAAATCCTGTAACCTCATAATTCATATTTTCATTTTTTAAAATTTCTAATGCCTTATTTACAGTTTCTTCTTTTGAACCAAGCAAAACGACCTTTGCATGATTTTTTAAAAATTTTCGAACTGTTTCCAATCCGATTCCTCTCGTTCCACCAGTTATAATTGCAACTTTACCATCTAACATCAAACTTATACCTCCTACTATTTATATTTTATCATATTCTCTCTACAAATTCCATCTCTTTCCTATATCATCTATCCATTTGTAAACGAAGATAAACTAAATACCATCCTACTCCCAACTGTATAAAACCAACAACAGCTGCAACGCCAAAAATCCAAGATACACCAAAAGGAAACAAAAAACCTGCTAAAAAAAATCCTAATGTTTCACCCAACTTATTTATTAAATTTCTAATATTAGAAGCGACCAACTGATAATCCGTATCAAATCGATTAAAATAAATTCCATCTGTTCTATTCTCATAAGCAGTTGAAGTAAATAGAGCAATCATAATAGCAAATAATATTAATTTGTTAGTTGGAAAAATAAAGGCTACTGTATAACCAATCATACGAAATCCTAATTTTAAAAAAATAGTAATATAATCATTTTTAGGTGTTAATTTTTTTAAAGCAATTATCCCAAAAATATCTGCTATAATTCCCATTATTAAAAAGAAAAAAGTAGCATCCTGCACTGTATAGTCTAAAACATTAGTTAAAATCAACATCTGCATCCCCAAAGCACAATAATAAGAGGTATTTCCAACAATAGAGTAAATAAAATAAAAAACTTGAATTTTATCATGTTTCAATATCTCAAAAAAATCACGAAAACCAACTGTTTTTAAGCATCTACCTTCATCTAACTTTACAGCTACTAAAAAGGCCAAAGCAATACATAAAGAAAAAATAGAAATTAATAAAAAATTATTATAGGAAAATACAAAATTACCAATTGAATTTCCTATTAATATTCCCCCTACTAACACTCCAACATCTTGAAAAATATATTGTGTCAATTTACGATAACTATAAATATTTTCATTCTTTTCTATTCGCGTAATTAAGGGATAAATTCCTAAAAAGCCGACTGAATAACTAGCAACATCAAAAATAAATAAAATAGCAATTACTTTTAACGGTAAATAAGAATATCCAAAAAACAATACCAATTGGGACAAAAGCTTTATCACTAGAGTCCATTCAACCATTCTTTTAATTTTATTCATATCGACTTTTAAAGAAATAAACAAAATAGAAATACATCCAAAAAAAGAAGCTAAACTCATAAGCTTTCCAATTTCACTAGTAGTAAAACCATTTTCTTCTAACCATAATAAGCGAAAATTATTCCATAACCCCAAAGAAATACTAAAAAAGATAATCATTAAAAATATATACTTTAAATTTTTATTTTTTAAAATATGCATTATAACACTCCTTTAAAGATTTATAAAACACAAAAGCTTCTAGCAAGTGAAAGTACTATATTAAAAACTTCTTTCCTATTTTATTTAGAGGATAACTCCCTAACAAGATTAGCAGGATAAATTTCAAATAATCCAAACTTATCTACTTGCAAAGTAAACGGAGAAAAAATACTATCTAATTTTTCTTTCATTTTTAATACTTTATAATAATCTTTATCACAATGAATCGTAATATGAAAATGAAATTCATCTGGTTGATAATGCTTTATTGGAATTTTTTCATAAATAAATTTCTGTAACTCATATAAATGATTATTATTCTCTATGTTAAATCGCAATTCGTAACTATCCTCTGCCCCTTTTATAATTTCAATTGATTTAACTAATACCGAAAAAGAAATAAATTTCCAATTATCTAAAATCTCCATCATTTCATCTTTTTTTGTAATTGAACAAGCAAATAAAGTAAAGTGATATGGCAAAGTATCTACCCCTATTCGATCGTCTAATTTTTTTCCATATGGAACTTTACATAATGGTTGTTCCACTCTCTCAAGTAAATCCATAATTTTTTTACTATTTTCTTTATTAAATAAAGATACTAGCGTAACTCTTTCGTTCATACTATCTCCTTCTATGCTCCCAGACTCTACTTTAAGCTTTCTTATATATTATATCAATAAACTTATAAAAAGCATAGCATTAAAATTTATACTTTCATTCTATTAAGGTTCATGCTATAATTCAAACAAAAATCAAGAATTATAGTAAATATTAGGGGGACTGTATCATGATAGATTATTATGAATTATTAGGAATTAAAGAAAATGCTACCAATCAAGAAATAAAAACGGCTTATAAGCAAATGGTTAAAAAGTATCATCCAGATGTTAATAAAACAAAAGAGGCAAATAAAATTATACTAAGTTTAAATGAAGCAAAAGAAATTTTATTAGACGATCAGAAACGTAAAGAGTACGATTTATTATTAAATAAAATAAAACATTCAAAACAAACCTCAAAAAATAAAAATGAAACATACACTACTAATACAACTGAATATAAACAAAAATATTCACACACATATGTTACAAAATGGCAATTTTTAATAAATTACCTTATAAATGGATTGGATAGTAAATGGTTAAAGTTTATAAAATGTATATTAATAACTATAAACTTTGGATTATTTTTAGTTATTAAATTAATCACTATTTGTATAGTATATACACTATGCATATTAGAAAATTTTATCGATTTTTTTGCAGGAGCTATCATCGTTCTAGCAGTTTTATCACTATTCATTTTAAAAGGAAAAACTACCCCTAATTATATTCCTTTTATTCCCAGTAATATTGAAAGCTTTCTTATTTTCTCTATAATAGCAGGTATTATTGAAATAACAAAGACACTTATCATTAAAAAATCTATAAATCTATATGTTTTTTTTCAAAATATAGAAGATAAAATTTTTGTATCAATTCTAATGAAATAGCAACTTATTTTATAGACCCTATACAATTTGAAAACTAAGTTATATAAAATTAAGCAGTAACAAAAATATTACTGTTTTTTGAATATATTGACATAAAAATCATTAAATATTTAAAAGCATACTATAAACTGGAGGTGATTTTATGTATAATATTCAAGATATAATAAACGTAGCAAAATCTTTAGGAATAACATTCGATAAATTCACTCTTAATGATTTAATAACTGGAATAAATATTGAATTAGAACATGGTCTAGTTAATCCTAAAACCAATGTTACAAATAATGATTTACTATTAACAATGAAAATTGCTTTAGCACACTTAAATGAATTTCCTAATTACTACAATAAAGATTATGGACTACCAGCACTTGAAGAATATCTAAAAACAATGAGAACTTATTATTAAACTTGATAATATTTATTAAAAAGCAATAATTTTTTATTTTAACAGTCTTTACCTATCACATCGAACCAAAGCATAGCCTTATATAATATTGTTAGTACACAGTTAAGAAAAAAAGTCCATAATATCAAGTATTATGAACTTTTACTTATTCTCGCACAAAGGTGTGCGTAAAATTCAATATGGGGCAAAATTCCAATAGGCATTAAACCTTTATTTCTTCGCCTTTTATTATTATATTATATAAATAATTCACATTATTTTAAACATCAAAAATGGTGGGGCAGTAAGGCATTAACCTTAGGCATTCAACCCTATATTAAATATATGAAGATACAATGCTTACTTAAATATTAGTTAAGATTCTAACCCCGCAAATGCCAACCTGCCCTAATATTACAAATAATATATTGCCTATAAAACTCCACACTCCTTTTATTTCTAAATTGAAGGAAAGCTCTATACTAAGATTTATAGCTAATGCTAACTCCATATATAATGTAGGCACAATTAAATTATATCAAACAATTTCATAATCTCCAATACTTTTTACTAACTTTCTAAGCATAAATGCATATGCAATTCCTTTTCAAATTTACCTTTTAACAATTCATTTCTTCTTGGCACTTTTATTGTCTTAAAGCATTTTGGATTATTAACAACACTTTCTATTAAACCATCTAATTCTTTACTTTTCTTTTTACTTTTCCACTCATCACCCCTTATAGGGATTTCAATGACTTTAATATTATAATGCTTTCTTAATCTTGCTAAATAATTATCTAATTCTTCTTTATTATCTATTGTCGCCATAGACCAACTATTACAGCCATTATTACAATACATATCTATTACACCATTTCTAATTAAATCAAAAAATGCTCCTATTTGACTGCTCTTAAACTTTATCTTATCTATTCTTATTTTATAATCTTGCTGATTAGCACCTTTTAATTTACTAATATATATTGCTTCTATTGTGGACTGTACAAATATTCTTTTTTCTTCATAATTCATATCATCCCATTTTTTAATATGGCTTCCTTTATGCTCAATATCTTTAATTACCATATCATCAAGCATATTCCTTATTTCTTCTTTTCGCATTTTTAATCTTTCATCTGGGGCTTCTAATTCCACATTATTTAATATCTCTGTTAATCTCTCATTATCTACCATTAAGGCATTATATGTTAAAGCCATATTAAATTCAGCAATATTACTTAACTTATCTAATATTTGCTTTTCAACTTTACTTTCATTTATTCTGCTATTACATTGCTTACAAATATAATGCCTTATATTTTTACTTTTATTTGAACTAACACATAATAGGCTACCACATTTAGCACAATATAATGTCTTACCAAACATATAATTTAAACTGCCACCAAAACTATGCTTATTCTTTTCCATTAAAACTTGGCAATCATTAAATACTGCTTTTGACACTATTGCAGGCACAACATCTTCATACAAAACTGACTCTTTATCTTTTAATGACTTTCTATGCTCTATATCCCCACAATATAACCTATTATTTAATATTTGCATAATTGCCCAATCTTTCCATTGCATTAAATTATTGCCTTCTTCTTTTAATTTCTCAGCTATATAATAATATGAATAACCCTTTAAATATAAATTAAATATTCTTCTAATTGTTGGGGCTTCTTCTTCATTTATAATTGCTCTTTTTCTTAATTTAATATCTTCATTATTCTCATCTCTTTTATAACCTAATGGCAATTTCCCTATTGGGATGCCTTGCTTAACTGTTCCAACTAATCCCATTATTGTTCTTTCCCTTGTTTGCTCTATTTCTAATTGGGCTAATAAAATTACTAATCTAACAAAAAACTTTCCAAAAGCATTGCTTGTATTTATATCTTCAGTAACTGATACTAAATCACAATTTTTTTCTTCCAACAATACTAAAATTTCTTCTAAATCTTTAATTGACCTTGTCAGCCTATCTAATTTATAAATGCAAATCGTATCTATGACCCCATTGCATAAATCATTTATCATTTTTTGGAACTCTGGGCGACCTTTCATATCTTTGGCACTTTTCCCATCTTCTCTATATACTTTACAAATCTTATAGCCCTTAAATTTACAAAATGCTTTAATTCTATCTAATTGCTCATCAAGGCTATGACCTTCACGGGCTTGATCTTCTGTGCTTACTCTTATATAAACACCAATTTTTTTATCTTTATTTTCTTCCATTTTTACCACTCCTAAATCTACTAATAATAAATTTAGGCTTCTAACAAAAAACTATTTATTATTTTATACTAATAACATATAATATAAATATAGGATTTCAAAAGAAGCCTATACATCAATTTAAATGTTTAAGCTCTCTCGCAAACATTGGGCTTAAACTTTTTTATTTGCAGCAATTTAACCACCACCTAACACTAATCTTGGCAAATAAAACTCACAATAAATCATTGCAATAATTTATCTACTCGTTATTATTATATGAGGTCGGCAACAAAAATTAGGCATTTTGGCAAAATTTCTTTAATTTTTTAATAAATTATAAAATGTATTAGGCTTTAACCCTAGCATTTCCATTGCTTCTTTACTCTTTATTTTCTTATTTTTCCATAATTTAATAACATCATCATAATTGCTTGGCTTTTCTATTTTAGGCCTTCCAAATTTAATGCCATTACTTTTAGCACTACTAATTCCTTCTTTTTGCCTTTGCTTTATAAAACTTCTTTCTTGCTCTGCAACATAACTTAATATTTGCAATACTAAATCACTAATAAATGTACCTAATAAGTCTTTATTATTTCTCGTATCTAATAAGGGCATATCAATAACTACAATATCGGCTTTTATATTTTTAACAATATCTTTCCACTCATCAACTATCATATTATAATTACGACCAAGCCTATCAATACTCTTAATAACCAATAAATCATTTTCTCTTAATACATTTTTTAATACACTATATTGCTTCCTATCAAAATCTTTTCCACTTTGCTTATCAATATAAATATCTCTTTCTTCAATTCCATAATCTTTAAAGGCTACTAACTGCCTTTCTTCATTTTGCTCTTTACTGCTAACCCTAGCATAACCAAATACTTTACTTTTCATATCAAACTACCTTCCTATATAATTGCTAAATTCTCTAAATATTCTATCTATAACAATATCTATAAAAACATCATTAAGCTCAACAATAATATTTTTTTCTTTTAATTCAGCAATATAATTAGCACAAGCAATAGCATAGGGGAACTCTCTTTTTCTATCTTCAATATTTTCCATAATCGTATCTACATAACCATTGCATACAAATTCTACTATTTTCCTTAATTCTTGATCCTTCATTTTATGACACCTCCTTACCATAAAAATATAATATATGACTTTCAAAAAAGATACGAGCCGTTTTCTTTAAAAATGTCGTAAAACTTTCCAAATATTTAAAAAATCAATTAACAACTTTTAACAATATAAAAAAAGACTTAATTCATAATCAAATTAAATCTTTATAAACCTACACATTTTTAAATACTATTCTTTTACTGCTTCATCTTCTATAATATTCTTTTTTAATTCTTTAAAATCTTTAAAATAATTTGGCATTTCAACTAATCTAATTGCTATTAAAATTAAATCATAAATCTTATCATACCAATTTATTAAATCTTTTTTCTTTATATTGGATACATAACTTATTTTATCTTTTCCACTTTTATTGTTATGCCTTATATGCAATTTATTTAAACAAAAAAATATATAATTTTCTAAACTACTATTAGCATTCTTTATATCTTTTCTTAAAGGCTCTATATATTGTCCTAAACTATTTAAAATATCTTTCTTAGCCTTTAAATCATTTTCTATCCTAAAATCATTATAATCTAATATTAAATCAGCAACACTTTCATCTTCAATAATTGTAGCCACTTCCAAAGCATCAGCATTATTCTTTCTTATTTTTATTTTATTCTTTTTCTCTTTATATGACTTATAGTCCAACTCTTTTAACAATATTTCTATATTCTCTATAATTATATTACTTTTCTTATATATTAAATCAACATTACGATCATCATAATCAAAATATTGTTTATTAAAAACAGCATTTTTTCTTTCTATAAAATCTTCTACATTTAATATCAATTCAATTAAATATAAAATATCTTGCATAGCCATTTCTTCCGTCGTTTCTTCATCTAAATCTAAATCTAATAAAATTTCTTCAATATTCCTATATGTCGCTCTATATTCCCAATCTTCAATAAACAAATCAAATAAATCAGCTAATGAATAATTACTCCTACCATAGCTATATAAGTATTCATTATTAAACAAATCATATAATTTTTCATACTCATTTAAAATATTTATTCTTTTACCTAAAATATCATAAATACTTTTACGCATATTATCACCACATCAATATTATACATTATTTTTGCCTAATAGCCTACTCAAAAGCATACATTTCCTTTATTTCTTCACTTGGCAATACTAACATAAAATCAATATCATACTTATTTACTAATTCTTTTAACTTGCTAATAACAACCTTTGCTATATCATTATGCTTATAACCATTTATGCCACTACCTAAACTAACACTAATAATACTTTTATAGCCTTTTTTCTTTGCTTCAATAAATATATTATTATAACTTTCTAATAAATCTTTCAATGGCTCTTTGCTTTCATAATATTTAGGGCAACATATATGAACTATATCTAAGCCTAACTCAAAGCCTAGGCTAAATCTTATTTCATTTACTTTCATATATTCTTTATAATTACTCTTACAATAATCTTCTAATAATTCTTTATTTGCTCTTTTATATATAGCCCCACAAACACCACTACCACAAATCATATACTTATTGGCACTATTAACTAATAAATCTTTATTATCTAAATAATCTAATATATTACCATTTACTATACTTAATCTTCCCATATTACTACACCTAAAACTATTATAAATTAAAAATCTACATTATGCCTATTTATTTCGCCTTTATTTCAATAAAAAAGGGCAACTCAATATAATTATACTAAACTATATTAAATTACCTTAAACTTACTATAAATGCTATTTTTTACTTTATATACTCAACACCATCAATAATCAATGACACTACATTTTTATTGCTATCATATTTTATTTGGAACTCACTTCTTAACTTAGCACCATAACTATTCTCACTATCAACATAGGCTTGCACTATAACAATTCCATTATCTTTGCCAAACTTCCAATTATTTATGCTAGGGAACTTTGCTGTACTTGGGGCTTTTAATAATGCTTTAATTCTCTTTTGGGCATCAATATTATACTCATTTTGTTCATCCCAAGTAATTAAATAATTATCAAAATTCAATAATGCTTTGCCATCTCTATAAAAATCTTTATCTGCCCATCTAATACATATTACTTTATTATTACTATCTACATATAAAATAATATTATTATTTTTACTAAAACTTGCCTTAATTCTATAACCCTTAGAACCAACGCCTTCAATTTCATTTAAACTCTCATCTGCTTTTATATCATCAATTTCACTTATGCCTACTGCTTTTAAAATATCTTCTATTTCTTTGGCTTCATCATTATTAACACTTATACTATTCTTAATTTCTTTTACCATTTTTGAACTATTATCTGCTGGCTCAACATTTCCACCTGTCGCTATCAATGCTATTGCTACTATCAAAAATATAAAACCAAATGCACCACCAAATATAATAGCAAATATTTTACCAACACTTTTTTCTTTTGGCTTATCAATTTTTTGCTCCTTAATAATGCTTTTTTCATTTACATTTTTTTCTTTTTTTCCCTTATTTTTAATAGCCTTAACTATAAAATAAATAGGCAATACTATAACTGCAATTCCCAATAACAAATAAAACAAATCTTCCATATCTACACCTCACTATATACATAATTATATATTATTTTTTAAAAATATACAATATCAATTATATAAATATAACTAATATTGCTATCACTAACTTTTAATATCTTTAAAATTATATATAAAGGAGGGTAAACGCGTGGAGAATAATTTAAAACAAATACGCAATAGCAAAAAACTATTGCAAACAAAAGTTGCTATGGACTTAAACATTACCCAAGAGACTATATCTTCTTATGAGACAGGCCGTGTATTTCCATCTTCTGATATGCTTATTAAACTTGCCAATTATTATAATACTTCTATTGACTATTTACTATGCCGCACTAAATATAATATGCCTATAAATGACATTAAACCAAACAATATATCTGATGCTGACTTTATGCTTTTAAATAAAATCAATAAATTATCTACTATAAATAAAGCAAAAGCTGAAGCATATATTGATGGGCTAAACAACTCTAACTAAGCCACTGCCACATCTCCTGGCTCTGGCTTTTTTACTCCATAAAATTCTTTTATTTCAATACCTTTATGCTTATATAACTCTTTAACATATTCTTCTAAACTATAACAATAAATTCTTTCAACTTTATTCTTATATATTAAATCTAATCTTATAGGCTCATCTTCTTCTATCCATACATAAATTCTTAAAATACCATTATTAGCAATGGCTCTTTTTATTTTATCTAACTTATTACTTAAACCATTTAAACTACCCATTATTAACACTCTCTTTCTCTCTCAATAATTCTTCTAATTCCTTCATTTTATCTATAATATTTCTTTGCTCATTAAATTTTAATATCATATCTAAAATACTTTTTGAAGCATTAAATTTAACATTATCACTAGCACTTTCATTATCTAATATACTATCTAATACTTTTATAGCCTTATTTCCCATTAAATTTAATTTATCAATGCAATTATCTACTATCAAGCCTTTTCTCTCATTTAAAACTACTTTAAACTCGCTATTAGCAAGCCATCTATTCAATGTTGCTTCGCTAATACCAATATTCTTAGCACTATCAACAATGCTATTACCTTTTAACAATCCATTTATTGCTAATTCTTGCTTAACACTTAACTTAACCATTATCAATACTCCTTTCTCTAATTTTTAATAAAAAACTATTATTTCCTATTAAAAACTATTATTTTCTTCTCTTTTTCTTTAATATTATATGTTTTTTTATAATTTAATAAATTCTATTATAATAGGCTTACTTAATCTACTTATAACCCTTATAATTATTAGCATTAAAGCATTTTCTACTAACAGGCTTTGCCAATAAATTCAATTCCTTTGCAATATCAAAATAAGCAACTGTAAAACCTTTGCTTTCTATTAAACAACTTAATATACTTTGCTTCTCTATATAATTTATTATATGTTCATAATCTTCTTTTCTATTTTTTGTCTTTCTTCTATTAACATTCAAATTTATTAAACTACATCTAGGCACACGCTCTTTACTACTTTTTCTCTTTGCCAATAAGCCACTCATTAAAACATCTAATTCTCTTTTATAGCCTTTAAAATAATATTTATTAAAATTAGGGCTATCATAAACTCTTTTATCAAATTCTTCATTACTTAACTTTTTATTTAAAACTTTCTGCAAATAATCTTCTATATCTCTTACCATTGTTCCTAATGGGGCACCACATACCATAATATGCAAATGCCAATTAACAAATCTAATTCCTTTATCTTTATTCTTAGGCATAAACTCATACTTAGACCTACCAACACCATTACTTTTATATTTATAATCAACACTTTTCCCATCTACATTAGACAAGCCAACTAAAATGCTATAATCATAATTACTATTTCTATATTTATACTTTATAAACTTAATTAAATTATAATAAACTGCTTTTGCTTCTTCTTCGCTAAATAAATAATATTCTGGGGTACTTAATAATGTAACGCCAAATCTTCTACGCCCCATAACTTTTGCTCCTAATTTCTGCTATCAATTCTTTTAACAAAGGCACATTTACTACAATATCTTTATCATATAAATATAAATTCAAATTATCATAACATAGCAATACTAATGCTATATCATTTATTTTAATAATAAATCTATGGGGCTCTATAAAATTAACATTTGTCTCATCAACTTTAAATATTAAACGATTTCTAAATTCTAACTTTAAATTATTAAATATGCACATATTATTTAACTTATTATATAAATTCTTATTTAATGGCATATTAACTTTCTCAAATTTCATACTATCAAACCTTTCTTTAATATGCAAAAAAACTAGGATTTCCTATTGAAATTCCTAGCTTTTAGCCATTAAACAAACCAAAAGGTTTGATTTTCCCATAAATGGGGCGATATAAGGGAATCGAACCCTTGCGTACTGGTGCCACAAACCAGCGTGTTAACCACTTCACCAATATCGCCATGAAACATTTATATCTTATCAAAAAAATAAAAATTTGACAAGTAATTTATAACATTTAAATAATTTAGGCAAATATCTATACAGAATCACGATAAAAGAATAAGTTAAATTAAAAGGAGGAAAAACATGAACAATTATGAATATCTATTAAATAATTATAATAGAGCTTTTTCTGCAAATGATTTTAATATATTACCCCAAACAAACCAAAACCAAAATCAAAATCCAAATTCTAATATAAATAATAATATATTAGGAATAAATCCCAACATACAATTATATACACCGCAAGAAGCATATGACAAAGGAAATTTATTTTCTAATCTTTATCAACAATATGAAGGTTATCAACCTACTATATTAAAAGCAAATAATGAACGTGAAAGGATGTTTTTAGAATTTTCTAGAATGGCCTTTGCCGCTCATGAATTAAACTTATTTTTGGACAATTATCCAAATAATAGTTCTATGCTACGCCTATTTTCCGACTATGCTAATAGAGCAAAGAACTTAGAACAGGAATACCAACAAAAATATGGACCTATTACCGTTTCAAACACCAGCGGAGAAAAAATACCATTCCAATGGGAAAATGAGGCCTGGCCTTGGGAAGGAGAATTTTAAAATATGTGGAAATATGAAAAACGCTTGCAGTATCCTATTAATATTAAAAAGAAAGACCTAAACATGGCAAAAATAATATTAACACAATATGGTGGGGCTAATAGTGAACTAGCTGCAGCTCTACGCTATTTAAACCAAAGATATACAATGCCAGATAATAGAGGAAAGGCACTATTAACTGACATTGGTACAGAAGAGCTAGCACATATTGAAATGATTTGTACAATGGTTTACCAATTAACAAAAGGAGCAACCATTGAAGAATTAAAGGCAGCTGGTTTAGAAGGAAGTTATTCAGAACATGGGTTAGATGTATACCCAAGTAATGCCGATGGTATACCATTTACTGCTGCCTACTTTTCATCTACTGGTGACCCGCTTGCCAATCTTTCCGAAAACATGGCTGCAGAACAAAAAGCAAGAGCTGTATATGAAAACCTAATTGACCTAGCAACTGATCAAGATGTAATTGGCCCACTTTTATGGTTAAGACAAAGAGAAATTGTACACTTTAACCGTTTCAAAGAATTATATGAATATTATGAAAAAGAATTCAATAAAAAACCGCAACCAAGAAATACAGAAAATTAAAAAAGACCCCTATTTACTGTATAACAGTTTATAGGGGATTTTTTTATAAACTAATCAAAAGGACTAATTACATTGATAACCTTTTTCTATCATTGTCTTTTTCAAAGCACTATAAGTCTCTCCTAAATTATCTAAATTTAACTTTTCTAATTCTTTCTTTTTTACTTTATTTAACGGAATATACAAATGCACTTTAGCAATATTATCATAACTATTAGAAGTAATAGAAATTCCTTTTATATTCTCATACTTTTCAAATTGACTTTTTAGATTTTTCTCAATAGTCTCTGTGTAATCATCATAATTCTTTTTTAAATCTGCTTGTAAATCAATTTGAATATCACGAACCTTATTATTTTTATAATTTACTAAAAATGTCTCCTTAATAATAGCAAATTTTTCTTTTTTCTCTTTTGTACAGTGCACCTTTTTTGTACAACCAGTTGTTAATAATAATACTCCAATAACCACTACTGTTAATTTTTTCATCCTCATCCCTCCTTAACCATTCAAAAACTCCATATAATATTCATCAAAAGTAATATTTTTTTCTTTAATATAGGTTGCTATTTTTTTACCTACATAACGATAATGCCATGATTCATAGCTATAACCAGTAATCTCTTCCATTCCCTCTGGATATCTCAAAATAAAACCAAATTTATGAGCATTTTCTGCCATCCATTCAAAACTTGTTGTCTTTTCAAAATCAGTAAAGTTATTTATACCATTATCAACATCAACACATAAGCCTGTTTGATGCTCTGAATATCCGGGCCGTGCTGAATAAGTATCAGCCTCATCCTTCCCATCCCGTTTTACATAACTATTATATAAAGTTACTTGATATTGGTAACTTCGATATGCGGAAATGGCACGAATATTAATTTTATCCTCTCTAGCGGCATCTACCATCCTCTTAAAATTTTCAGCGGCAACATCTACTAAAGAAATTCCACCTTTAGAATAATTAATATCTAGTTCTACTAAATTATTAGGAACATAATCTTCTAACAAATAAAAATATTTATTTACAAGCAGTTTAGAGGTATTAAGATAAATACTAGGTTCAGAATTAACATAATATGGTTGATCAAGTCCAATATTTACTCTTAAAATAACATTTTTCCAAGAAACCTCAGGATTTGCCTTTTGATATTCCTGATAACGATTTTCATTTGCCTCTATATAAAAGGAATACTTTTCACTTTTGAAATCATTATTCTTAATCTTACTAGGCTTTTGTATACCACATCCAATAAAAAACATACAAGATATCATCATTAGTATAACATTTAAACAAATCTTTTTCATATTCCAAAATTCCTATCCATTCACTATTATATATACTTTATCATATCATAATTACTATCATTATAAAACCTTATATAAAAATAAAAACCAAATGATTCTTATATCATTTAGTTAAGAATTAGCTTCACTTAAAAATGAATTAATCATTACTTCCAAATTTGTCGTTTTATTATCAAGAATTTCTCCTTTAATAAGATCCATATTATCTTTAATTAAATCAATTAACTTCTGAATAGAAGGAAGCAAACCTTCCTTTTTTTCTAAATTATCTATTATAATTTCCAAATTATTTAATTTAGAATATTTCCCATAATAAGTATTATTAATATAAGTATTATATAATTTCTTAAAACTACTAATATCAATATTATTAAATCTATTATCTTCTAAAATCTTTATAGTTGTATAAATATAATTTTCATTAATAGACTTATCTAAAATAGTTTGACCCTTAGCGTTTTTTATATTAGGTGAAAAATCTTTATTTTTCTTTAATTCCTTAATAATTTTTATGACATTTACATAATTTATTGTCGCCAAAATATGAGCAAAAGTATTTCCATCATGATTTTGATGATTAATATCCCATTCCTTCCTTCGCATATATTTTAGTACCAAATCATACTGTTTTGCCTTCAATAATCTTACAACAACATCATTTCCAGCAGCATCGACTGTATTAATAGTGATCTTTTTCTTAGATAATATGGTATCAATTAAATCAAAATAACCTTCTTTCATCAATTCAAAAATGAGAGTGGGATCTGTCTCAACCATTTTGGTTATTTTTTTCTCATCATAAAGCATCATTTCAAACACCTCTAATTCCATATGACGAGTATTTATTCTAGCAGAAACATAATTCTTTGTCAATTTTTTCACCTCTTTATTAATTAATCTATTTATATTATTGGTAATTTCTAGAAAAAGTATGTATTAATATTGAAACTTTCTAATATTATGGTATAATAAACTAATTATTTTTACAGGAGTGATTATAAAATGAAAACAACAAGATTAGAACAAACATTAAATAATGTTTATCTAATAGAAACAGAAATTCGAAAATTTTATGATAAACTTATTAAGTTAAGATTAGAATTCCCATCAGTTCCACTGGATTTATTAATTGATTTCAATGAACTAGCAAACCTAATTACCTTGGAGGAAAAAGAACATCTATACTTTTGTAATAACCCAATTGAAATTGAATTTTTACTAAATAATATTCAATCTGAAAAATCAATAAAGCATAGTGAAGTAATTCCTAACTATCAAAAAATATTACCTTCCTCCATATATTTATCATGGTCAACAAGAAGACTAGAATCCTATTTACAAGATTATCAACTCAACGCTAATTACACGAACTTCAGTTCACAAATTAATGATGAAATTCACGCTGATCCTTACCGAATCTTATATATTTATCAAGATCCTAATTATGTCAGAAAATATATAAAAGAGGAATATACAAAAATATTTTTTAACATATTAGAAAATAATATTAAAAATAAATTATTAGAATCTGATAAAGATATAGCCGATTTACTAACTATAGAATCATATCTTCTGTTCACCAACCCCTCTTTAGAAAAGGAAGTAATTGAAACCTATTTGCATCATCATCCAATGGAAATCAACAATGAAGAATTATTCGAGGCTTGTGGAATGAGCCAAAATTGCTGTCGATACATTAACGAAGCTTTCACAATAGAACAAGGATTAGAGGCAATTTCTAAACTCACTGATACTACTGACTCTAATAGTACAAACATTTTTCTAAATACTCTATACTTACAATCCTGTATTGCTATGGCTAAAGAAAAACAGACAGTAGAAATTATTCAAGGTTCAATCAAGCCAAATATAATAGAAAAAATGAAAATTAAAAAATAAATTCAATCTTTCTATCACATAAAAAGAAAGTCAAATGACTCTCTTCCAATTATATTGGATTTTAATACTTCTCCAAACACTATAATTATAAATAATAGATGAGACTCTAGTCTCATTTCAGGCTGTTGACAAAGTAAAATTTGTTAATAGTCTTTTTATTTTTAATAAAT
>CAJUHO010000005.1 GCA_910586195.1 uncultured Bacilli bacterium | reverse complement strand
TTCGCTGTATATATAAAGCTTTAATAAAGCAAATGAGAATGACTAGTTTTAAGTAATTAGTCATTTTTATATTATATTTTGATTTGAATTAATAATTATTAAAATTACTATGGTATATTAATTATGGTTGTTGATAATGAATATAATTAATAGATATTTATATACTTCGTATATAAATATGAAGAAAAGGACTTTAAGGACAACTTTTAAATTATTCTATGGTATATGGCATAGTGGCATAGTAAAATTCCAATAATAAAAGAGCTTGAATGTATTTCAAACTCCTTTATTTAGATTTGTCTTTTTTCATTAAAGTATCTATGCTAACATCTAAAGCAACTGATATTTTATATAAAGTATCTACAGAAAAATTATATGCTACTTTCTCACTTTCAATTTGTCTTATAAACTCGTGAGATAAATCTACCATTTCCGAAAGTTCTTCTGAGGTTAGTCCTTTTAATTTCCTGTATTTTTTAATGTTTTTACGAATGGTATTGTATATGTCTGTATCATAGTTGAGTTTTTTAATTGGTTTATTTAATCTCATATCAACACCTCTATAACTATTGTAAAGAATTACCTTACAAAATTTTGTAAGGTATCTCTCTACAAAAAGTATTGACATTTTTAAAACAATTATGCTAAAATAATGTTGTCGGTAAGAAGTGCTAAAATCCGACATTGTAGTAAGTGTTGGTTGCAGTATGCAGTTTAGCCAACATTAAACAGTCGGAACACATAGCAGTATCGTGTTCCTTTTGTTTTGTTTTAATATTAGAAAGAAGTGAAATAATGAAAAAGAAATTACTTATGCTATTATTAGGTGGATGTCTTATAATAAGTTTAACTGGTTGTAGTGAAACAAGCAAAGAAATGTCAGAAAAGAAAAATATACCACAGGTAAAAGAAGCAATAGAAACTGAAGATAAACAAGAAAAAGACCAAAATATTAAAACGGATAATGAAGATAATAATTTAAGCAAAATAAATTGCTTAACAAAGGTAGACTTAAATGACACTACAAATGTTATGGAATATTGGAATTTATTCTATAATAAAAATACTAATAAATTAACAAAAGTGATAAATTTGAAAATTGAACAAATCAACACTTCAAATTATACTAATTCGCAACTAGTCCAAGCAGAAAATACACTTAAAGAATATTATAATGGGCTTTTAGAAAATGCTAGAGAAATCAATAATAATAATGATTTTTATAGAGGTTTAAAAAAAGAGGTAAAATATGATAAGAATACTTATAGTGTAAGTACATCTACTATAATTGATATAGAAAATTCTAGTGATGAATATTTAAAAAATATTCTGTTAGAAAAAGGTGGAGCTATTGGTAATAATGTTGATGAAAAACTTATATTGGATGTTAAAGGATTTTTAGAATATACTAACAATAATGGCTTTGTTTGTGAAATAGAATAAAGGAGAAAATGAGAATGGAAAATAAAGAAGTAAAAAACGAAAATTTAAAAAATAAAAATAATACACTATCAAATATTCTAATAATAGTATTTGGAATAGTTATTGGAGCAGTAATATTTGGTGTAATTGCTTTTTCTGATAGCAAAAAGGATACTAATAACAATACTAATGATAACGATAATATCAAAAATATTTATCACAGTGCTTGGAAAAGTGCTAGTGGCTATACTTTAATAATTGTTGACCCTGATAATGACAGTTCACTATCTAATCCAAATTGCAATTTCTACATTGGAGAAGAAAAAGTAGGTAGTTGTATAGTTGAATTTAATAAAGACAAGAACAATTTAAATATTACTTGGGCAAAATCTACTTCTAAAGTTGAAAAAGTAACTATATCTAATACTACAACTAAATTTCAAATAAATGATACTACTTTTGAATTTCTTCAAAATCTTTCTAAGAATTAAAAGTTTCCTCCCATTATCTACTTGGATAATGGGTTTTATTTTGTGTTAAAACTTATAAAAATAATTATGGTATTTTATTTATAGAAAGGAGAATGTCTATGCAAGTGAAAATTCATAGGGGGATTAATCAAATTGGTGGTAGTGTAACTGAAATCAAAAGTAAGAAAACTAGAATTCTTATTGATGTTGGTTCAAATCTACCAAATTGTGAAAGCAAAGTAAAAGTGAATGTTGCTAATATTAGTAAAAAATGTGATGCTGTTTTTATAACTCATTATCATTTAGACCATATTGGCGAATATATGCAAGTTAAAAAGAAAGTTCCCATTTACATAGGAGAACAAGCAAAAGAAATATTCACGATCTATCAAAAGAAAATGAAAGAGCCTAATATTGCCGAAGTTACACAAGCTCATATTGATAGATTAAAGACTTTCAAAACATTTAAGCAAGATGTACCACTTCAAATTGGAGATATGAAAATAACCCCTATTCGTGTTAATCATTCTGCTTTTGATAGTTATATGTTTCTTATTGAAGCAGATGGGAAAAGAGTTTTACATACTGGAGATTTCCGTACACATGGTCCTGATGATGACCTACCTACAATACTTAAAGAAATAGGAAATGTTGATATACTCATTTGTGAACATACTACTCTTTCAAGATTAGATGAAGTTTTTATGTCCGAGTTAATGCTACAAGAAGAAGCCTTTAGCTTAATAAAGAATAACAAGTATGTCTTTATAATGTGTGCTTCTACTAATATTGATAGAATAGCTTCATTCTATCATGCTAATAAAAAAGCTGGAAACAAACTATTTATATGTGATGTGTACCAAAAGGAAATACTTGACTATGTAACAAAGACTAGTAAGAAATATAAAGATTACTACGATTTCTCAGAAGTTAAAAGTTTTGATGGCAAGTATTATGAAGAAATGGTTGATAAAGGTTTTTGTATGTTAGTACGAAGCAATTACTTTTCAAAGAGGTTTATTCATAGCCCTAACTTCAAAGATAGCTTATTCATTTATTCTCAATGGTTAGGATACTTACAGGGAGAAAATGCTGATGAGAGTATTGTTAATTTTGTTCCAAAAGAATATGTTTACTTACACACTAGTGGTCATGCTACTTCTAAAGGAATTAAAGAAGTTTGTAATATTGTTAAGCCTAAAGTAATAATTCCTATACACGGAGAAGATACACACGACTTTGACAAGTTAAATCTACCATATAAAATTGAACATTTAAAAACTAAGAAATCATACAAAATTTAAAATAGATTATAGAAAGGATTTGAGATATAATGTTAAATCAAACAGTATTAGTTGGTCGTATTGTTTCAGACCCACAAATAAATGAAACAGAAAATGAAAGAAAGTTTACTTTAATAAAATTAGCAGTACCTAGAAGCTACAAGAATGAAAACGGAGAATATGAAACTGATTTTATTCCCTGTGTCTTATGGAATACAATAGCAGTAAGCACTTGTGAATATTGTAAAAAAGGCGATTTAGTTGGTGTTAAAGGAAGAATACAAAATATAGCAGATAAAATTGAAATAATTGCAGAAAGAGTTACTTTCTTATCAAGTAAAGAGGCGAACTAAAATGGATGAAAATAAAAAGAAAACTAAAGCAAAAGCTAAAACTAAAAAGAAGAAAAAGAAAGAAACTAAACCTAAAACCCCTACCGACATTAACTTGTTTGACAACCGTGTCATTCGATTAAATAAAGCTATTGATAAAGAAGTTGCAGAAGCAATTACAGAACAATTTTTAAAACTAGATGCTATGAAAAGTAAAAAGGATATAATATTCTATATCAATTCCCCAGGTGGAAATGTTTCAGATGGTATAGCGATTTACGATACAATGCAGATGGTTAAAAGTGATGTAGTTACAATATGTTTAGGTCGTTGTGCTTCAATGGCAGCTGTTCTGCTTAGTGGTGGAACAAAAGGCAAACGATATATTACTCCAAATAGTGAAGCTATGATACACGAAGTATCATCGTGGAGTTTCGGTAAAGTTGGAGAAATAAAAGTTGACTTTGAACACACTAATACTTTAAATGAGCGTATTATTAAGATACTAGCAGATAATACTGGCAAGAGTATAGAGCAGGTTAGACAAGACATTCAATTAAAGGACAAATGGTTAGATGCAGAAGAAAGCCTGAAATATGGATTGATAGATAAAGTGCTAACAAAAACTATAGCTCCATAAGATTAGAAATGATTATTAGATATTTATATACTTCGTATATAAATATAAGCATTGTACTAGTTGATGCTATTGGTGTATTATGTTTTATTAGTAATAGTTATAGACATTTTCCTTATTCTAACACCTTTATTATTCAGCTGGTACAATGTATTTTTTATGTAAGAAAATAATATAACTTTCGACTTATAAAATTCTAATTATTGGATATTTATATACTTCGTATATAAATATAACAAGAACTATCAAAGGTAAATAAGAAAAAATATTTACTAATGAATGGCATAGTGGCATAGTAAAATTCCAATAATAAAGAGCTAGCACCAAATGGATCTAGCTCTTTTATTATCTGCTAGTATAACCCTATAATAAAACTTCTTCTAGAACTTCTATAAGCCCTACAGAGGCATACCTTATTTTACAAAAATTTTATCGTCTTATATAATGAAAGCTCTCCTAGAGCCTAAGAGAGCCTTATACAGACATTGTAGAGTTATTTATTCCAAATGTCGCTGTTTTCTTTAAAAAGTCTTTTATATAGGTAATCACTAAAAGTAGTTACATTTGCTTCTTTTAGTTCTTCATCTGTATATTTAGAGTTTCGTTTTCCGTCATCACATATTCCTACGAGATAATCATTGTATATTTTTTTAGTATCATCATTATTGAAATCTGGAGAAGCATAATAAGTATTTCTCTTACCACTAAATGAGTATCGTTCTGCTCTATACCCTAGAGCTAAAACCTCTTTTCCGAATTGAGCATTACTTACTGCTTCCTCATTATTGTTCTTACACCATTCTTTATAACCCTTATAATATTCAGATTTAACTATAATATCCTTTATGGGAACTGCACTACAAAATTCCAATACATTATTACATTGCCAAAAATAGTTTTTAGTTTCTTGTTCTACAATAGGTGGAATGGTAAATTTCCCATTTTCTAACACTTTTTCAAATGCTTGTATAGCCCTACTTGCTATAATCTGTAGTGCTTTCTTATCACATAGCTTATCTCCAATATTAATATCACGATTATTGTTATTATCCGTAAATGTTTCATTAAATGGTATGACCACAAAGCGATCAGTTATAAATATCCCTGTTTCTTTGAAGTCAATTACTTCATTTACAGAGAACAACATAGTAGCAAAAGGTTCTAAAACCTCTTGCTCTTGTCCTTTTTGCTCTATAACTATAGGTTCTCCAGATATTAGCCTAGTTATTAGTGAAGTATTAATATACTTCGGTTGCTTTTGATCTTCTGCTATATTGACATAACACCCACTAAGAGCTTTAATAGTTGTCTTGCTTCCAGCTTTACTACCTGATAGCTTCTCTAAATGCTCATGGGAACATTGAGAATATTGTTTGGTCTCAAATACATTCTCGTTAGAGCATTCCTCTACTTCCAGTAGAGCTTCTATTATACGAAAGATTTTTGACTTTCCGTTGCGACCGTTACCTTTAAAGATAAAAGCCTTATTAAGTTTTGCTGTTTTAGTTAGTGAATACCCTATTACTTCGTAAAGTAAAGTTTCTACTTCTTTATTATGACTGCTGATGCTATCAAAAAAGTAATTTACTAGTCTTAATTCTTCTGTATCATTTGTAAGTACCTCATTATTATAAGGTACAGTTAGCTTAGCAAGTATACCTGCTAAGCTAGTGCTATTAACATTATTTTCCATTCTCATTTTCTCCCTTTGTTTCTTGCTTCATAGTATCTATAATCGTGTCATAGATACTTTGTATCTTTTTAGGTTGTTGTTCTACTGATATAGGTTTTATTACCTCTCCAGCTCCAGTAGGATTATTAGTAGAATTTATAATAAAATTGTAAATATCTTGTGTTGTATTACTCTCGTTCATTTGAGGTTGCTCATGTTCTTCAATATAATCAACTATTTTACAGAACATTTCTGGTCTTATAGTTACAAGATTTTTACCTCTACTAATTATCATCCAATTTGGGTTGATTTTAAATGTAATATTATCTAAACTTAATGTTGAACGATTTGGATAATCTTCTCGGATAAATTTAGCTATCTTTAGCATTTCTATTCTATTAAGAGTTACATCTACAAAATCATCATATAAACTAGATATAGTTATCTCATCCTTGCTTATGAAGACTAAATGCCTAACTAAATTTAGTGTTACTAAATCCTCAGTTCTACTAATATAATTCTCATTAAATTTTAATTCTTTTTTCATAATTGACCTCTTTCTAATTTTGATTTTTTGAGCTTTGCTCAGTTTGGTTTGCAGTTTCTTCTGCTAGAAACTTCTCATATTCTTCTTGGTGCTCTTTGACATAGTTCCGAACATCAAAAACAATACTATTAGCTATTTGTTTAATTTGTTCATCACTAATTATCACATTGCACCTCCTATTCTAAATCAGAATAAACAAATTTTTAGGTAACCATTTTTTATCACTCCTTTTGTCGTGAATAAAGGCCTTTTTCTGTCGACAAACAAATAGTATCATTAAAAAAAGTAAAAAAAAACTACATCAGTACATTACTTTTTAAATCACTTGTGGTATAATTTGTTTACTAAGAGAAAAGAGGCATGTTATGGATAAAGATAAAAATAAAAGTACAAAAAAATCTAAACCATTAGACTTTGAGAGAGGTGATAGATTAACTAAGCTTAGAGAAAAAAATAATTTGACTCAAATACAGCTTTATAATAAAATAAAAAAGTTTTATGGAGAAGAAAAAAAGGAATATGAAATTGACCCTAAGCGTAAAGATAATGGTAAACAAACTATTAGTACAGCTGAATGTGGTGGTACGCTATCCGTAAAAAATGCAGTTGCAATATCGCATATTTTTGGTGTTTCGTTAGATTATATTTATCTTGGAGTAGAAAGTTATAAACCATCATATGATGATATAAAAGAACTAACTGGTCTTAATGATGATGCTTTAAATATGTTAGAAAAATTAAAAGAGAATGATAAAACATTCATTTTTGTATTAAATAATTTTCTAGGACCTAACTTATCATCTTACTTTATAAATTTGTTACATTCATATTTTGATTATTATAATTTAAATGCGAAAGGTAAAGAAATGACCAATGAGTATGTAAAGTATATTAAGTCAAAAGGTGCTAAGATAAAAAATGTTGATGATTTTTCTTGGGAGTTTTATCCTAAAGAAAGAGATTATACTTCTTTATATAAAATATCTACAGAGTCAAACGAATTAGCAAATAAATTTAGAAAGTATGGTGATAAATAATGAAATCTAATTCTGTTATTTATGCTAGATATAGTTCGCATAGTCAAAATGAACAATCTATAGAAACACAAGTTGAAATATGTAAAAGTTATGCTAAAAAAAATAATTTGAATGTAATTAAAATATATGAGGATAAAGCAAAAACTGGGACAAATGATAATAGGGAAGCATTTCAACAAATGTTATCAGATAGTTCTAAAAAAAGTTTTAGTCATGTTATAGTTTATAATCTTTCAAGATTTGCTCGTAATAGTGATGAAAGTGTTATCAATGAAATGATACTTAGTAAAAATGGTGTTGATGTTTTGTCTGCAACAGAAAATGTTAATGTTGATGATGAGGATCCAACTACTTCTTTAATGAGAAATATAATGAGGGGAATAAATGAATATTATTCGAAAAATACAGCAAAAAATATCAGAGATGGATTAAGAACAAATGCAAAAAAAGGATTATCGATAGGTGGCTTATCTTTACCATTAGGATATAAATCAAATTCTAATAAGGAAATAGTAATTGATGAAGAAATAGCACCCCATGTAAAAAAGATATTTGAAATGTATCATGAAAATAATTCTATGGCTGAAATAGTTAGATATTTAAATATGCATGGTATTAAAACATCTCGTGGGAATGAGTTTAATAAAAATAGTATTAGAAGAATTGTTACCAACCCAAAGTATATTGGAATATATATGTTTAAAGGAGAAGAAATGCCAGTGAGAATACCAGCAATAATAGATAAAAAAACATTTGAAGAAGTTCAGGATTTAGTTGAACAAAAGCATATTTCACATAGTAGAAAGAGTGATTACCTATTAACAGATAAATTATATTGTGGTTTATGTGGTGCTAAAATGACTGGTGCAGTAGCAAAACATAAATATCATTACTATAAATGTGTTAATTCTAAAGGAAGTTTGAAGACTTGTAATAAAGAAAAGGTAGATAGAGAATATATTGAAGAATTAGTAGTTAATGAAACAAGAAAAATGCTTACTAAAGAAAATATTAGAATAATAGCTGATAAAGTTATAGAGTTTATAGAAAAAGACAAGGATTTATCAGAAATTCAAAAAATTCAAAAATCTTTAAAGAAATGTCAAAAAGAAATTGAAAGTTTATTAACTGCAGTTAGACAAGCAACAAGTGATAGTGTTAGAAATCTCCTAATAGCTGAATTAGAAAAAGCACAAGAGCAACAAAAAGGATTAAAAGCACAATTAGAATATGAAGAAGCAAATAATATGCCTATAACTGCTTCTGAAGTAAGATTTTATCTAACAGAACTTAAAAAAGGAAATGTTAATACTAAAAAGTATAAAAGATTACTAATTGATACATTTATTTACAGAATTTACTTGTATGATGATAAAATGGTGATAAATTATACTACCCAAGACTCCAATAATATCAAGCTTCCAGACAGGAATTTGGTATTATGTTCGCTTGAGGGTACAACAGCTCCACCAATTTTGATTTTTTATTCAATATAATTGAATTTATATAAAAATGTTTAATCTTAAATGAAAAATTAGTAATAATATAGTTTTTATATTATTTTTTACAATTTACGATAGATGAGGTAGATATATTTGATTGAAGAAGCACTAAAAAAATACAATTTCTTTGAAGGTAAAGAATTTGAAGTATTTAATATTCAAGATTATGGACGAAAATCAAAGTTTAAAATAAAAATGAAAGGAAAATGTTACACTCTAATTTTGTCAGAAGAAAGAATAAAGCCTTATATTAAAAAATTAGCGATATTAGGTGATAATTTTAAAAAGATTATAGGGTTGAAGTATTTATCAGAAGATAATAAAGTTTTAATTTTGGATTACTTTGGTAATGGAAATGGAATTGATTTGGTAAAAATTGATAGTACTTTAGAAAATAATGATTATGAGTTACAATTAAAAAATATTCTTGATAATATACATTCAATTAAACATGAATATGTAGATTTTAGTATAAACGGTTATAAAGACTGGAAAGATTACTATCTTTCAGAAATAAGTGATAAAATAATAAATATATATAATCAAAATCTTATTACGAATGATGTAAAAAAAATTTTACTGGAAAAATTAGAAGAATCATCAAAAAGATATATTGATTTTCAAACAACGCTTATTCATGCAGATGTAACTCCATTAAATGTTTGTATCAATAAAGAAGATAATAGTTTATACTTGATAGATTATGATGATTTTAAAATTGGTGATCCTTTAATGGATATATCTAGAATTATTAATTGTAAAGATATGTCCAAAATTTTTAAATTGCTTGTTGACAAATATTATTATCAATATGAAAATGATATAAACCATTTATTTTATACTTTAAGAGTGAATATTAATTGGTACAATCATATAATTGAAAAAAATCAAGAGGCTATATATAATTTAAATAAGGCAAGGGAAGATATATTTTACATAATTGACAGTATTATAAATCATGTTTAGTAATGCTTTTAAATTTTATTATTAAAATAAATCCAAAACTAAATACGAAGTAGTTTGTTTTTGACTTCGTCAGGTCCACCATTGGGAAATCTGTTCAATTATTTGAACTTAACATAAATTACTGCCAATCACATTGATTGGTATTTTTAATGCACAAATAATTTTGATACTTGTGTCAAAATATCTAAGGGATATTTACAGAAAACTATCCACAGTTAAGTCAATAAAAATTTAAGATTCACCCTATATTCCAAGGCTGTTTCTTCTTCTAATTATTTTCTTTCCCTAAATGAATTTCTACAAAATAAAAAGAGAACATTATTCTCTATTAATCAACCAAAAACATATAAATTTATCGGTATTTCATATTCCTTAACCTTTGCATTTCTATTCTTTGATCTCGCTCTTTTATCGCTTCCCTCTTATCATAATTTTTCTTTCCACGACATACACCTAATAAAATTTTTGCTTTACTATCTTTAAAATAAACTTTTAATGGTACTAAGGTAAAACCATGCAAATCTATTTTATCTTTAAGCTTTCTAATCTCCTTTTTATGTAACAATAATTTTCTACTACGACTTTCTTCATGGTTAAATAAATTCCCCTCTTTATAATGTGCAATAAACATATTCAGTAAGAATACTTCATCATTTCTAATAATTGCATAACTATCTCTAATATTAGCAGACCCTGCCCTAATAGATTTTATTTCTGTTCCTGTTAATACAATTCCAGCTTCTATTGTCTCTTCTATAAAATAGTCATAATGTGCTTTTCTATTTAATATTTCCATAAACTATTCTTCTCCAATTTCAACAAATGCAAGATCAGGATATCTTTCCGTCACCACTTTTTTATATTTCTCATAATAAGTACGATAATTAGGAAGTATCGTATTATTTAATTGACTATAAGGATAAACCTTGAAATTACCTTTTCCACTTAAATTATACTTTGTATAAATAAGCTCTGCCTTTGGATTTTCAATCGCTACATTAGTAATGCCCTTATCAACAGTCTTATTAATATCTACGGAAACCATCAATCCAGTTAATTTTTCAGTACTATCTTGCGCAGAAATATAATTTCCCAAAGAATAAATAACCAAAGTCTTACCAATATATTCAATAGGCTCTACCACATGAGGATGTGCTCCTATGATAATATCTACTCCAAGACTAGACAAATAGTTTGCAATTTCCTCTTGTGAGGCACTAACACCAAGTGAATACTCAATTCCCCAGTGCATCGCAACCATCACCACATCTACTTTATCACGAACTCTTTCAATATCGGCTTTTGCCAACTCATCCGAATAAACATTATCCAAATATTCTTTTCCTGATGGTGGCACTAAACCATTTGTCCATGTAGTATAAGAAAAAAATGCATACTTAATTCCATTTACTTCATGAATATGTCCATTATCACGCTCTTCAAAAGACCTATAACTACCTGCAGTTACCACATTTTCCTTACTATTCCAATATTCTAAGGAACTTAATACAGCGGCCTCTCCCCTATCCATTGTATGATTAGTAGCTAAACTTACCAAATTAAAACCAGAATCTATAAAGGCATCTCCCACTTCTTGCGGAGAGTTAAAACAAGGATAACTAGAAAGACCTAATTCTGTGCCACCTAATACTGTCTCCTGATTATAATATGCCAAATCATACTTGCTTGTAATCGGTTTTGTTAATTCTAACATAGGCTTAAAGTCGTAGCTACCATCCTTTTGTTTTGCATCATAATATAAAGAATTGTGAATTAAAGAATCCCCTACCATAATCATACTAGCATGATATGTCTTTTTTTCATCTTTTTTAACTTCTTTTTGAACTCCAGTCTTATTAGGTTTAGGAGATTCCTTTTTTGAAAAGGAAAAATAAACCTGTAATAAGCATCCTGAACCAATCAATAATATGACTAAAGCAAATAAAACTTTTAATGGCTTTTTCAGTTTTCTCTTTGACTTCTTACTGCCCTTCATAACTACACCTTCTTTAAAATTTCAAAATCAATTATCTTTTCTTCCTTTGAAGCACGAACTACTTTTACAAGTACCCTTTGACCAATTGTATAAGTAACATGGGTTCTCTCCCCCGTTAAAGTCATTGTCTCCTCATTATAATGAAAAAAATCTGGCATATCGCGGATTGGAACCATTCCCTCTATTAAATTATCTAATTGTACAAATAATCCAAAATTCATAACCGAACTAATTATACCTTCATACTCTTCGCCAATATGTTCTTCCATATATTCTGCCATTTTCATATCCTCTACTTCCCGTTCACAGTCAATAGAAGCACGTTCACGGCTAGACGAATGCTCTGCAATATAGACTAATTTTTGTTCCCAATGAGCTCTTGTTTTAGCTGAAATATCCCCTTTAAATAAATAAGTCCTAAGTAAGCGATGAACTGTAGTATCTGGATAACGTCTAATGGGCGAAGTAAAATGCGTATAACACTTACTAGCCAGTCCATAATGTCCCAAATTTTCTTCTTTATATACAGCTTTTTGCATACTACGAAGTAATAAACTAGATAAAATTTTAAATTCCTCTTTATCACTCAAATATTCTACAAGTTTTTGAATCGTTTGCGGTCTTGTATCCTTAATATTACCTGAAATATGATATCCGAGTGTTCCTATAAAACTTAAATAACTACGAATTTTTTCCTCTTTCGGATACTCATGAATACGATATAAAAATGGAAGTTCCATATAAAATATATGAGTTGCAATACACTCATTCGCTGCAATCATAAAATCTTCAATTAACAACTCACCAAGTCCTCTATCCCTTAACACAATGTCTGTAGGCTTACAATTTTCATCTACCAATATTTTGGCCTCATCTACTTCAAAATCAATATAACCTCGCTTTTTTTTCATTTTGCGTAAAATCTGTGCCAACTCCTCCATTTTACGAAGAGAGTCTTCATATAACTCATAACCATCTGGTACTATATTGTTTTCCAAAATACTATTTACCTTCTTATAAGTCATTTGAATTTTAGAACAAATAACACTTTCAAATATTTCATAATCTACTTGCTGACCATTTTTATCAAACTCCATCATACAAGAAATTGCTAAACGATCCACATTAGGATTAAGAGAACAGATTCCATTTGAAAGTTCATGTGGTATCATAGGAATAACTCGATCTACTAAGTAAACACTAGTTCCCCTCTCCATTGCTTCTTGATCCAATGGACTCCCCTCTTTTACATAATAAGAAACATCTGCAATATGAACACCTAAGCGATAATGTCCATTATCCATTTTTTCTATTGAAATGGCATCATCAATATCTTTAGTATCATCCCCATCAATAGTGAAAATTTCCATATCTCGTAAATCACGACGCCCTGTATAATCATCTTTTAAAACTTCCATTGGCAGCTCTTTTACCTCTTGTTTTACCTCATCACTAAAGTCTGTTGCAATATTATACTTATAAACAATAGATAAAATATCTACTCCTGGATCATTTTTATGACCAATGATTTCTAAAACTTTTCCTGAATATCTTCCATGATTATCTAACTTTTTGTCAAGAGTTACCACCACTTTATGACCATCCACTGCATTTAAAGAATCTTTCCTAGCCACTTCTATTTTTAGATGAATTTTGTCATCATCTAAAGTAACATAACCTATATTTTTATGAAAATTAATCTCTCCAATATAATTAACTAATTTTCGCTCAATAATCCTTAATACTCTTCCCTCTAAACGGCTAATATTCATTTTACTTGTAATTTCTACTAATACTACATCCCCATGAAGAGCACCATTCATAAAATTCTCATTTATATATATATCATCTTCTAAATCTTCAACGTCTACAAATCCAAATCCCTTCTTATTCGCATGCATAATCCCCCTCTTTAAATGACTGTCCTCAATCAGCATATAACGATTCTTATTCGTATGATAAATAGTAGCATCTTTTTCTAATAAATTTAATTGTTGAATTAACTTCTTAGTATCCTCTGCTGTCTTTAAGTATAAACAATCACTAAGTTCAAAAACATCTAGGGCCTTTTTCTTTTGTCTTAATACTTCAATAATGTGTTCTCTCATTTTTTCACCTTCATATCCTATCTACATTATAAAATAAAAAAGGCTTTCCGAAAAGCCCTATTTATATAAATGATGCAACTAAACAAATAACAAAAAATGCAAGTCCTAATAATAATGTAATACGACTAATCAATAATTCTGTTCCACGCTCTTTGCGTTCACGGAAAAGCTCTCCACTACCACCAGAAATAATTCCAGCAGCACCATCTGCTTTACCACTTTGTAATAATACAATGATAATTAATAAAATGGATATTATCAATAATGCAGTTTCCATCATATCCCTCCAAAATTTCAATAACAATATATTACCACAAAGCAAAAAATATTGCAACTAACGAACAATTTTTTTCGCTTTTGATAGAACGTAGTCATGTAATGGCTCATCAGCACAACCAGCAAGGTCAGTTCGCAACTCTTGCATAAAAGTTCTAGAGTTCGATGACTTCTTTACCCAATTGTTTAATTGTTTCTCACCCGTCTTATCTACACCATATAGTTTTTGCATTTCGTAATATAAAGCCTTAGCAATAACAAAGTTACACATCTTTTTATTTTCATCACTTACACTTAATGTTGTTTTATTATCTACCTTTAAATACTTGTCCATATCACATAAATGAAGAAAATTATCAGTATAAATATAACTACCACGGTTTATATCTTTAGCAACTACTCGCTTCTCCGTCAATTCATTAAAGTCATCCTCTAATTCATAACTAGCTTCAATCAAATCTTCACATAAAAAATCTCCCAATCTTTTATATGAAGAAGTACCTTCCTTCTTACTACTAGCTAAATTATCCAAGCAATCCATAACATATCCAGAATATACTCCCTCAAAATCTAGTAAAATATCTCTTGGCTGTATAATTCTCTTTAAATTAAGTTCATCTTGAAAATATAATATTTTTTCAAATGTCATAAGATTTCTCTGCCTACGCAAATTAATATCATACTTCAATATTTTTAATGCATTATCATTAAAACGAAATACAATTCCATCATGCCCAGCACCTACTTTTTCAAGTTTAGAGATACCAGATATCACTTTCAAATTACTACGCAAAATGACCTTTTCAGGTAATACCATTTTTCTTCCCATATAATCCCCCTATAAATGCTACATATTATAACACAAATTATCAAAAATGTAAAGAAAAAGAACTTATCCATGATAAATTCCTTCCTATCTCAGCAACTAATCTCTTCCTCAATTCTCATTAATTGATTATATTTACAAATACGATCTGTTCTAGACATAGAACCTGTCTTAATTTGTCCCAAATCAAGTCCTACTGCTAAATCAGCAATAATAGTATCCTCTGTCTCACCACTTCTATGAGAAATAATTGTTTTATATCCATGATTTTTGGCCAATTCAATTGTTTCAATTGTCTCAGTTATAGTCCCAATTTGATTGACTTTCAATAAAATAGCATTACCAGCTTGATGATCAATTCCCAGCTGTAAACATTTTTTATTTGTAACAAATAAATCGTCTCCTACCAATTGGACTTTATCTCCTAACTTTTCTGTAATTTTATGAAAACCTTCCCAATCATTCTCATCAACAGGATCCTCTATAGAAATTATTGGATAAATATCTACAAGTTCTTCATAAAATTCGATTAACTCATCTGTTGTTAATTCTTTTCCATCAACATGATATTTTCCATCATGATAAAACTCACTGGCAGCTACATCAATAGCAATTTTAACATCATCAAAGGGTTTATATCCAGCCCTTTTAATTGCCTCAATAATAAGTTCAAATCCCTCTTTATTAGAACCCAAATTAGGCGCAAAACCACCTTCATCTCCTACTCCTGTGGCATATCCTTTTTCATTTAATACCTTTTTTAGGCTATGAAAAACTTCAGCTCCTACTCGTACTCTTTCATGAATCGTATCTCTTTGTGGAATAATCATAAACTCTTGAAAGTCTAAGTTATTATCAGCATGTGCACCACCATTAATAATATTCATCATAGGAACAGGTAAAGCTCTTCCTTCTCCTACATATTCATATAATTCTTTCCCAGCAGCTGTAGCACTAGCCTTTAATGCTGCCATACTTATACCTAAAATCGCATTAGCACCTAAGTTACTTTTAGTATCTGTTCCATCTAATTCAATCATCGCATAATCTAGTGATTTTTGATCATTAGCATCCATACCAACTACTAAATCACGAAGCACTGTATTAACATTATTTACAGCATTTAAAACACCTTTTCCCTGATAACGATCTCCACCATCTCTCATTTCTAGTGCTTCTCTTTCTCCAGTAGATGCACCACTAGGAACTGCTGCTCTACCGATTACACCATTTTCCAAAATCACATCTACTTCCACTGTTGGATTTCCACGAGAATCTAATATCTCCCTACCAATTACATTTTTAATTTTCATTACATTTCATCTCCTCTACATATTTTTTAAACTCAGCTCCCCGCTCTTCACATTCCTTATACTGATCCCACGAGGCAGAAGCTGGGGATAACAAAACAACATCATTTTCTTCCGCAAGACTTACACATTTTTCAAAAGCTTCTTTTAAAGTTTCAAAAGCATAAGTAGGAATATGAAGCGATGTACCATATTCTAATACGCGTATACGACATTCTCCAATTCCCACAATCGCTTTTACATTTTTCATAAACGGAGTTAAATCATGAAAATTTTGACCTCGCTCCATTCCACCTAATATTAATATTTTATTTTCCGAAAAAGAAGAAAGAGCAATTTGACTACATTTTATATTGGTTGCTTCTGTATCATTATAATATTTTACACCATTTACTGTATCAACATATTCTAATCGATGCTCTACCCCCGTAAATTTTGAAATAACTTTTAAAATTTCTTCATTAGATACATTAAATTCTTTGGCTATCATAATAGATGCCATACAATTTTCTAAATTATGAATACCCTTAATCAAAATTTTATCAATATCTAAAACCTTTTCTCCATAATAATAAATAGCATTATCTTTTAAATAGCATCCATTGATTTCATTTCTGCTAGAGAAGTATTTCGTAGTTGCCTTCACATCTTTCATAAGATCTAATACATCTTGATTTTCAATATTCAAAATAGCAATATCATCCTCTGTTTGATTATAAAACATTTTTGATTTAACTTGTTTATAATGATTATATGTTTTCATAAAATCGATATGTGCTTCTGATAAATTTGTCATTAGACAAACATGCGGTTTAAAATCTTTTAAATTTTCTCCCTGCTGGCAAGAGATTTCCAGCACAATAATATCATCTTTTTTTAAATCTTTTAAAATACTGCATAAAGGATAACCAATATTTCCAGCTAAATGAACACTCTCACCATATACTTCATGTAATAGTTCATATGTTAAAGTCGTAGTAGTAGTTTTACCATTTGTTCCAGTAATTCCTATTAAAGTAATATCTTTTGGCAACAATCGATATGCCATTTCTACTTCATTAATTACCTCAATACCCAATTCATGTGCCCTTTCTACATAGGGATGGTCAATAGGAACTCCTGGATTCTTTATTAAATAATCATAAGTAGAATCTAATAAATCATCAGGATGAGAACCTAAGACAAATTCTACCCCTTGATTACGTAATTCATCTATCTGTATTTTATTAAGTTTATCTTCTTTTTTGCCATCATTTAATACAACCGTATTACCACGTTCTATTAAAATCTTTGCTGCCTCATAACCACTACGTGCCAATCCAAGTATTAAAATCTTTTGATTTTCAAACATATTATCACCTAATATCATTATACTATAAATGTATAATTTTTAAACATTAAATAAAAAAGTTTCATTGTAAAAATATTCTATAATATGCTATAATAAAGAAAATAAGGAGGTAGGCTATGAAGGTAATTACACTAGAAGAAAACCAATTTGAACAGTTTGCAAAAACACATCGTTATAGAAATTACTATCAATCTCCTGCCTATGCACATACTATGGTAAAATTCGGTTATAAAGCCCACTATTTAGGAATTATTGATGAAACGGATACTTTAATTGGGGCAACACTCCTACTTTATAAAGATATATTCATGAATAATAAATTTGCTTACGCTCCAAGGGGAATCTTATTTGACTATACAAACTCTTTTACTGTGAAAGAATTAGCTCGTAAACTAAAAACATTATTAGGAAAACAAGGTTTTATGTTTCTAAAGATGGATCCTCTAATTCCCTCTACTATCAGAAATGAAAAAGGTAGCATTTTAAATATGAATAATGAAATAAATTTAATTATGACAAATTTAAAAGAAGCTGATTTTCAACATAAAGGAAACAACTTATATTTTGAAAATGAAAAGTCTCGCTTTGAAGCATTGATTTTATTAAACAGAAGTATTCATGACATTTTTGAAAGTTTTGATAAAAGAACACGTCATAAAATTAGAAAAGCAGAACGAAGTGGTATTAAAATTAGTAAAGATAATAATTTAAATATAGATGCTCTTTATAATTTCATAAAGAAAAAACATGATAGACCATTAGAATATTATAAAGAGCTTTGTAAAAATTTTAAAGGTCAAATTGACTTATACTATGCTATTTTAGATACAGAGGATTTTGTTGTTGGTAGCAAAGAGTTATATGAAGAAGAATTAGACACTAATGACAAGTTAACAAAACTTATTCAAGATCCTACTAAAAAAGGAGTAAGTCAAAGAAATACTTTAAATAAAAAAATGGAATCTGATAAATTAGTCAATACATATAAAAAAGATTTAGTACTAGCAACAAAACTATTAAAAGAACATCCAGAAGGTCTTGTGGTAGGTGGTGCATTAGTAATTACTTATGACAATGCTGCCTATTTAATCATCGAAGGATTCAATCCTCGACATAAATCTTTAAATCCAAATTATTTATTAAAATGGGAAATTATAAAATATTATCAACAAAAAGGATATAAATATTTTAATCTAAATGCAGTAAGCGGCGAATTTGATGAGAAAAATAATTATGAAGGTCTTAATGAAATGAAACTAGGATTTGGTGCTGTAGTTACGGAATACATAGGGGAATTTGATATTATACTAAACGGACTAACATATAATCTATATAAAAGTTTTAATAAAGAAAAAGAAAACAAGCAAAAAAACTAATGACACAAAAGAGTCTAATTAAATAATCAAGTATACCAACAAAATCTTAAGTGTTAAAACGAAAGTTATTTAGAAATCAAGAAAAATAGTAATTTAACAATATAAAAGACAAATGTATTTTTATTATTGTTAATTAAAACCATAATAAAAGAGAACTATTTCAGTCCTCTAACATTAGTTATTTATTACTAGCCTTTTCCCCCATCAACAATATCTAGCACTAAACAAATAAGCAAACTTTACAACGTCTAACCATTATTTACTCTTACTTAAATCTTTAGATGTTTCATTTTCTTTATCTATGAAAGACATTTCATTTTCTTTTTCTTTTTCTTCCAATTTTTGTAATTTGTAATTACATGAAGCAAACTCTCCAATAGAACGTATAGCTCCAAAAAGTCCAACTACCCCTATTCCTGCAAAAACTAAAGGAGATACAAAATCGTCTGTATTAAAAAGAACCGATTCCAATACATTAAGACCTCCTGACAAAGCTAATGTACTATGGACCATAGATGAAAAAGAACTAATCCTTTTACTTCTATTCAACGAAAGTTTATCCTCCTTTATATTAGATACCTTATCAAAATTTACAACTAAATTTTTCATATATTCTCCCCCTCTTTATTTTGCTATATTATACTACAAAATTAAAAATTTGTCAACATCTTTAAATTAATATTCACATATAAAGTTAAATGCAATTAGAAAACTAACAATATTATAGTTTAAAATTTCAGTCAATCCCTTATTACTTTTATATAGTCCAATATAGTAATATCTTATATTACTATTACTTTTGATTACTTTTCTTGCCTCTGTTCTCCTATATTTTTTTAAAGTTGTATTAATCATATATCTTTTATCTTTAACTAAATTTTTAAACAATTAAAAAGTGAGAATTATTCTCACTTTTATTTATGTATCCATTATTCAACAATTGCACTTACAACACCTGAAGCAACAGTACGTCCACCCTCACGAATAGAGAACTTAGTTCCTTGCTCTAAGGCAATTGGATGAATTAATTCAACATCAATTGATAAATTATCACCTGGCATAACCATTTCAACACCTTCAGGTAATGTGATAACACCAGTCACATCCGTAGTTCTGAAATAGAACTGTGGACGATAATTTGTAAAGAATGGAGTATGACGACCACCTTCTTCTTTACTTAATACGTAAATTTCAGCCTTGAACTTAGTATGAGGTGTAACACTAGCTGGTTTAGCAAGCACTTGACCACGTTCAACTTGTTCACGAGAAATACCACGTAATAATACTCCTGCGTTATCTCCTGCTTGTGCATAATCAAGTTGTTTGCGGAACATTTCGATTCCTGTAACAACAGTTTTTTGAGTATCTTTAATACCAACGATTTCAACTTCATCGTTAAGTTTTAATTGACCACGTTCAACACGTCCTGTAACAACAGTTCCACGTCCAGTGATTGTAAATACATCTTCAATACTCATTAAGAATGGTTTGTCAGTATCACGTTCTGGAGTTGGAATCCATTCATCAACTGAGTTCATTAAGTCTTCAATAGCCTTAACAGCATCAGCATCTCCTTCAAGAGCTTTAAGCGCAGAACCTCTGATTACTGGAGTATCGTCTCCCTCGAAACCATATTCATTTAATAAATCACGAACTTCCATTTCTACTAAATCTAAAAGTTCAGCATCGTCAACCATATCACACTTATTTAAGAACACAACCATACGAGGTACTCCAACTTGACGTGCAAGTAAGATATGTTCACGAGTTTGTGCCATAGGTCCATCAGTTGCTGCAATAACAAGAATAGCTCCATCCATTTGAGCAGCACCTGTAATCATGTTTTTAACATAGTCAGCATGTCCTGGACAATCTACATGTGCGTAATGTCTAGTATCAGTACTATACTCAACATGAGCAGTATTAATAGTAATACCACGTTCTCTTTCTTCTGGTGCCTTATCAATGTTAGCAAAATCAACAGCTTCATTTCCATTTTTACCAGCTAACACTTTCGTAATAGCAGCAGTTGTTGTTGTTTTACCATGATCTACGTGTCCAATTGTACCAACGTTAACGTGTGGTTTTGAACGATCAAATTTTTCTTTTGCCATTTGCAATTTCCTCCTTTATCTAATTACAACTTATATTTTATCTAACAATTGAAGTTTTTTCAACTGTTTTGATACTTTTTTAATAACTTTTTAATTTCCACTCTTTTTAATAATTTCTTCTGCTATATTTTTAGGAACTTCTTCATAATGATCAAACGTCATAACAAAGTTTCCACGTCCTTGTGTATTACTACGCAAATTCGTTGCATATCCAAACATTTCAGAAAGTGGTACCATAGCAGAAAGTTTAACTGCATTTCCTTGACTTTCTTGTCCTAATGGACGTCCACGACGAGATGTTAAATCTCCCATAACATTACCAAAATATTCATCTGGAGTTGTAACATCCACTTTCATGATTGGTTCTAAAAGCACTGCCTGACAATTTTTCTTTGCCTCTTTTAAAGCAAGACTAGCTGCGATTTTAAATGCCATTTCATTAGAATCAACATCATGGTAAGAACCATCATATAGTGTAGCCTTAATATCAATCATTGGATAACCTGCTAAAATACCAGTTTGCATTGCCTCTTGTAATCCCTTATCAACAACTGGAATATATTCACGAGGAACAACACCACCAACAATAGCATCCACAAATTCATATCCTTTATCTTGATTAGGCTCAAATTTAACCCAAACATGTCCGTATTGTCCACGACCACCAGATTGTTTAATGTATTTACCTTCACATTCACCAGATGCCTTAATTGTCTCACGATAAGCAACTTGTGGTGCACCAACATTTGCCTCTACATGGAATTCACGTTTCATACGATCTACTAATACATCTAGATGTAGCTCACCCATACCAGCAATAACAGTTTGCCCTGTTTCATGATCTGTATGAACTTTAAATGTTGGATCTTCTTCTGCAAGTTTTTGAAGTGCTAATGCCATCTTATCCTGATCTGCCTTTGACTTAGGTTCAACAGCAAGTTGAATAACTGGCTCTGGAACACTAAGTTGCTCTAAGATAATTGGTTTTTTCTCATCACATAAAGTATCTCCTGTAGTTGTGTTCTTAAGACCAACTGCAGCAGCAATATCTCCCGTGTATACATCTGTAATTTCTTTACGAGTATTAGCATGCATCTGTAAAATACGACCAATACGCTCTTTAGTATCCTTAGTAGAATTAAGTACATAACTACCACTAGCTAAATGACCTGAATATACTCTAAAGAAAGTTAAGCGTCCAACAAATGGATCTGTCATAACTTTAAATGCAAGAGCACTAAACGGCTCAGAATCACTTGGATGACGTAATTCTTCCTCTCCCTTGAGATTATGTCCCTTAATTGACGCTGTATCAAGCGGACTTGGTAAATAATCAATCACAGCATCAAGTAATGGTTTAATTCCCATATTACCTAGTGCTGTACCACACATAACAGGGAAAAATTCTGCAGCGAGCGTACCTTTACGAATAGCTCGTTTGATCATATCAACAGTAACTTCTTCTCCTTCAAGATACTTCTCCATCATTTCATCATCATATTCAGCAACTGCTTCAATCAAATCTGCACGATGTTCTTCCGCAATCGCTTTTAAGTCATCAGGAATTTCTATTTCCCTAGATTCCTCTTCTGCCTTACCATCAAACTCTAAAGCTTTCATAGTAACAAGATCAATAACTCCACGGAATTCACTTTCAGCACCAATTGGCCATTCAATTGGTTTTGCATTAACTCCTAAACGATCTTTAATTGTTTTTAAACTATATTCAAAGTTTGCACCCATCTTATCCATTTTATTTGCAAAAATAATTCTCGGAACTTTAAATTCATCAGCTTGTCTCCAAACTGTTTCCATTTGTGGTTCAACACCAGCTTGTGCATCTAAAAGTGCAACTGAACCATCTAATACTCTAAGACTACGACTAACTTCAATCGTAAAGTCTACGTGTCCTGGAGTATCGATGATATTATAACGGTATCCCTTCCAATGTGCAGTTGTTGCTGCAGAAGTAATAGTGATACCACGTTCTTTTTCCTGTTCCATCCAGTCCATTTGGCTCTCACCCTCATGAGTTTCACCAATCTTATGGATTTTACCTGTATGATATAAAACACGCTCTGTCGTTGTTGTTTTACCAGCATCAATATGAGCCATAATACCAAAATTTCTTGTCTTCTCTAAAGACGTATCTCTTGCCATAATTTCTCCTTCCTACCATCTATAATGAGCGAAAGCCTTATTAGCTTCTGCCATTCTATGTGTATCTTCACGCTTCTTAACTGCTGCACCTGTTCCATTAGATGCATCGATAAGTTCATTAGCTAAATTATCAGCCATACCTTTTCCACCACGCTCACGAGAATACTTTGTTAACCAACGTAATGCCAAAGCTTGACTTCTAGCTGGACTAACCTCGATAGGAACTTGATAATTAGATCCACCTACACGACGAGATTTAACTTCTAACGCTGGCTTAATATTTTCCATTGCTTCATTAAATACTTCAAGTGGATCTTTTCCCGTTTTATTTTTTACTGTTTCAAATGCTTCATAAACAATAGTTTGAGCTGTTCCCTTTTTACCATCAAGCATAATTGTATTAATTAACTTAGTAACAACTTTTGACTTATAAATCGGATCTGCAAGAACATCTCTTTTTACTGCACGTCTTTTACGCATTTTTACTTCCTCCTTCCAATTTTACTTTCTAGTTTTTAGGTCTTTTAGCACCATACTTACTACGACCTTGTTTACGATCTTTCACTCCAGCAGTATCAAGTGTTCCACGAACAATATGATAACGTACACCGATTAGGTCTTTTACACGACCACCACGTACAAGTACCACACTATGCTCTTGTAAATTGTGCCCAATTCCAGGAATATAAGTATCTACTTCTTTTCCATTACTTAGACGAACACGCGCATACTTACGTAATGCAGAGTTCGGTTTCTTTGGTGTTTTTGTTCCAACACGAGTACATACTCCTCGTTTTTGCGGAGAAGGATTACTAGTAGCTTTCTTTTGAATAGTATTAATACCAACTCCTAAAACAGGAGCTTTACTTTTACGTACCTTTTGACCTCTACCCTTACGAACCAATTGATTGATTGTAGTCATATTTTATAAGTCTCCTTTCTTTACACATATCCAGGTGTATCATTTTAACCCTTAAATAAAATCCTGCCCAAAGCAAAATCTATTTAATCAGCAAAACTACTATATCATTAGTATATGATATTGTCAAGAAAATATTATCACCTAGAACTTCAGACAACAATATATTTCAAACTTATGAATATAAATCACTTAGCAGCCAAATTAGCCTATCTCTCCAACTCTTCATCCGTTGGTACTTCTTCATATATAGGATTAGGAGAATCCTTTTTAATACCAAAATTTGAAGCAATAAGCATAGCTACTAACAAAAACATAATAAAACAACATAAAAAACCAATCATAGTACTTAAAGTTAATCCTTTATTATTTAATTTTAGCATACTATCTACCTCTTCCTATGTTAATCATCAATATATTACTATTACAAGTATATCAAAATTTTATTTTCTTTAAAACAAAAAAGCGATAAAATATTTCACTTTATCACTTTTTATTCCATAAATTGGTCTTCCAACTTTTCAAGTGGTTCTTCGTCAACAAATTCACTTTTTAATTCGTAATCAATATCACGATAACGACGACTACCAGTTCCAGCTGGAATTAGTTTACCAATAATAACATTTTCTTTTAATCCTTCTAGCGGATCAATTTTACCACGAATAGCAGCATCTGTTAAAATACGAGTAGTCTCTTGGAATGAAGCTGCTGATAAGAATGAATCTGTCTCAAGAGATGCTTTCGTAATACCAAGAAGAACAGGTTTTCCTAAAGCAGGTTTCTTTCCTTTTAATACAACTTCTGTATTTCCCTCTGTAAATTCACGGAAGTTAACTAATGATCCTGGTAAAAATCTAGTATCGCCACTTTCAACAATACGCATCTTAGAAATCATTCTACGTGCAATAATCTCAATATGTTTATCTGAAATATCAACACCCTGAGAACGATATGTATGTTGTACTTCTTTTAAAATATACTCTTGCGTTGTAATTGGATCTGTTACGGCAAGTAACTCTTTTGGACTAATAGCACCTTCTGTTAACTTATCACCACAACAAACTTCGTCACCTTTTTCCACACAAAGTTTGGCAGCATAATTTGACACATGCTCTTTTGTTTCTAGTTTATTTGTAACACTAATCTTATATTTACCATGATCTTCTTTAATCTTAGTAATCTTACCATCAATCTCAGCAATAGTAGCTTTTCCTTTCGGATTACGAGCTTCAAATAACTCCTGAACTCTAGGAAGACCTTGAGTAATATCTTCACCACCTGCAACTCCACCTGTATGGAAAGTACGCATAGTAAGCTGAGTACCAGGTTCACCAATTGATTGAGCAGCCATTACACCAACCGCTTCACCAATTTCAACAATGTTACCTGTTGCCAAGTTACGACCATAACATTTTTGACAAATTCCGTTCACTGTATTACATGTTAAAATATTTCTAATTTCAACTTCCGTAATACCAGCTTCTACAATCTTTTCTGCTAATGATTCTGTTATGAGTTGTAATTTATCTACAATTACTTCTTTTGTTTCTGGATGAATTACCTTCTTATTTGCATAACGTCCAACAATACGATCATAAAGTCCTTCAATTACGGTACCTGTCTTCTCATTAATAAAGTCACGAACTATAACACCTTGATCTGTGCCACAATCTTCCTCACGAATAATCATATCTTGACTAACATCTACTAGACGTCTTGTTAAATAACCTGAATCTGCTGTTTTCAAAGCAGTATCAGCAAGACCTTTACGAGTACCATGTGTTGACAAGAAGAATTCTGATACAGAAAGACCTTCTTTAAATGAGGAAAGTACTGGGATTTCTACCTCTTCTCCATTTGGCTTTGCCATAATACCACGCATACCAGCAACCTGTGTAAAGTTTGAAATATTACCACGTGCTTTAGAATGCATCATCATGAAGATTGGGTTATCAACATCACTATTGGCAATTTCTTCTAGTTCCTTTTGAACCTGATCCTTAGCATTAGTCCATGTTTCAATGACTTTATGAAAACGCTCTTCTTCTGTAATCAAACCACGCTTATATTGCTTATTAATTTTATCAACAATCTTTTGTGCTTCTTCTACAATTTTATTTTTATTTTTACTTGTTTCAACATCAGAAATACTAATTGTAATTCCTGCAATAGTAGAATATTTAAATCCTAAATCCTTTAAGTTATCAAGCATCGCAGAAGTTTCTGTTGTTTTATAACGCTTAAACACTTGTGCAATAATCTTTTCTAATGTGCTTTTAACAAACGGTTTTACGAGTGACATATTTGCAATCTCTTCTTTAATATTATGTCCCTGTTCAATAAAATATTTACTAGGTGTAATCTTTTGAATATTTTCATCTGTAGGTTCATTAATATATGGAAATGAATCTGGTAAAATTTCATTAAATTTCAATTTACCAACAGTAGTTACCAAATATTTTCCCTTTTGACTATCAGTAAATACTTTATATTTAAATGAATCAACTGGAACGGCAATTCTTGTATGTAGAGTTACCTCACGTCTTTCATATGCCATCAAAGCCTCATTAGAATTTTTAAATATACGTCCTTCTCCATCAAGACCTGCTTTTTCCATTGTAATATAATAGTTTCCTAAAACCATATCTTGAGATGGAGTAACAATAGGATCTCCTGACTTTGGATGAAGGATATTATTAGAACCTAGCATTAAAAGTCTAGCTTCTGCTTGTGCTTCTTCTGAAAGAGGTACATGAACAGCCATCTGATCACCATCAAAGTCAGCATTAAACGCTGTACAAACTAGCGGATGTAGTCGAATAGCCTTACCACCAACTAAAATCGGTTCAAAAGCCTGAATACCAAGACGGTGAAGTGTTGGAGCACGGTTTAATAACACTGGATGCTCTTTAATAACATCTTCTACAATATCCCACACTACAGGATCTTGATTATCAATCAAACGTTTTGCAGCTTTAATATTATGAGCGATATCTCTATCTACTAAGCCATTAATAACATGTGGTTTAAATAACTCAAGAGCCATCTCCTTTGGAATACCACATTGATACATTTTTAGCGATGGTCCAACAACAATAACGCTACGACCAGAGTAATCAACACGTTTACCTAATAAATTTTGACGGAAACGTCCTTGCTTACCTTTCAACATACTAGAAATAGACTTTAATGGACGATTTCCAGCACCAGTTACGCTTCTACCACGACGACCATTATCAAATAACGCATCTACGGCCTCTTGTAACATACGTTTTTCGTTTTGAATAATAATACCAGGTGCACCTAAGTCAATCAACTTCTTTAAACGATTATTACGATTTATAACACGACGATACAAATCATTCAAATCACTTGTAGCAAAACGGCCACCATCAAGCTGAATCATTGGACGAAGTTCTGGTGGAATAACAGGAATACAATCCATAATCATCCACTCAGGACGATTTCCAGATTTATAAAAGGCATCTAACACATCTAAACGTTTTACTAAACGAACTCTCTTTTGCCCTTGAGCATTTTCTAGTTCTTTAGTAATATCGTCAATTTCTTTCTTTAAGTCTACCTTCTTTAATAACTCTTTAACAGCCTCTGCACCCATACCAACTTTAAAGCCAGTACCATATTTTTCATAATAAGCACGATACTCTTTTTCTGATAAAGTTTGTTTATTTTCCAAAGGAGCATTACCCTTATCAATTACTACATAACTAACAAAGTATAATACTTCTTCTAAATCCCTAGGACTCATATCAAGAACAAGACCCATACGAGAAGGAACACCCTTGAAAAACCAAATATGGGAAACAGGAGAGGCAAGTTCAATATGACCCATACGTTCACGACGAACTTTGCTTCTAGTAACCTCTACCCCACAACGATCACAAACAATATTCTTATAACGAACACGTTTATACTTTCCACAAGCACATTCAAAATCCTTAGTAGGTCCGAAAATTTTTTCACAAAATAATCCATCACGTTCTGGACGAAGAGTACGATAATTAATTGTTTCTGGCTTTTTAACCTCACCATAACTCCACTCGCGAATTTTCGCAGGAGAAGCGATACCGATTTTTAATGCCTCAAACTTATTTACCTCTATCATTCAGCATCCACTCCTTCCTCTAATAATTCTTCATCACCTGGAAATTCATCTTCTTCATCTATTTCTTCTACTTCTAATTCCATCTCTTCTTCTTCCTGTTTTACTTCCTTCACAGGAGCTGCCTCAAATTCATCAATAGAAAGTTTCATATCTTCTTTATCTTCTGCATCTTCAATTTCTTTTAATTCTAATGTTTCACCTTCGTCATTAATAATAGAAATATCAAGTCCCAATGCTTGGAATTCTTTCATTAATACTCTAAATGATTCAGGAACACCAGCTTGATTTACTTCTTGACCCTTAACAATCGCTTCATATACCTTAACACGACCAACAACATCATCTGATTTAACAGTTAAAATTTCTTGTAGGGTATGTGCAGCACCATAAGCATATAAAGCCCAAACTTCCATCTCTCCAAATCTCTGTCCACCAAATTGTGCTTTACCACCAAGAGGTTGTTGTGTAACAAGTGAATATGGACCAGTCGCACGAGCATGAAGTTTATCATCAACCATATGATGCAACTTAATCATATACATTACACCAACAGAAATACGATTATCAAATGGCTCACCAGTACGTCCATTATAAAGAATTGTTTTTCCATCTTTATCCATTCCAGCTTCTGCCATCATAGCTTCAATATCATCGATATGAGCACCATCAAATACTGGAGTTGCAACATGAACACCCAACTTTTTAGCCGCCATACCCATATGCAACTCTAAAATTTGTCCTAAATTCATACGTGACGGAACACCTTGTGGATTAAGCATAACATCTACTGGAGTACCATCTGGCAAATATGGCATATCTTCCTGTGGAAGAATTAAGGAAATAACACCTTTGTTACCATGACGTCCAGACATTTTATCTCCCACTTGAATTTTACGTTTTTGAATAATATATACACGAATAATTTTAGAAACACCTGCAGGTAGTTCATCATTATCCTTACGTGAATAAATCTTAATATCATGAACAATACCATCTCCACCATGTGGCACACGCAAAGAGGTATCACGTACTTCTCTTGTCTTCTCACCAAATATAGCATGTAACAATTTTTCCTCTGAAGTAAGTTCAGCCATACCCTTAGGAGTAACCTTACCAACTAAAATATCTCCCTCTTTTACTTCAGTACCAATTGTGACAATACCATTTTCATCTAGATTACGACGAGCCTCCTCACTAACGTTTGGAATGTCACGTGTAATCTCTTCTGGTCCAAGTTTTGTCTCACGACATTGCATTTCATAATCTTCCAAATGAAGTGATGTATAGGCATCTTCCTTAACCAAATTTTCATTTAAGATAACAGCATCTTCATAGTTATAACCATCAAAAGTCATGAAAGCAACTACCATATTTTTACCTAAGGCAAGTTCTCCCATATCTGTACTATTACCATCTGCAAGAATTGTTTTTCCAGCAACTACCTTATCGCCTACTTTTACAATAGGTCTTTGATGATTACAAATACCAGAGTTAGCAAGCTCAAAATTAGCTAAATAATAAGTATCTTTACCACCTTTGTTTTTAACAACAATTTTCTTAGCATCCACATATTCTACAACTCCGTCTGCTTTTGCAACAATAACAACTCCAGAATCTTTTGCAGCAATATGTTCAACACCTGTTCCAATAAATGGTGCTTCTGTCTTTATTAATGGCATAGCCTGACGTTGCATATTAGCTCCCATAGAAGCACGAGTAGCATCATCATGTTCCAAGAATGGAATACAACTTGTTGTAACAGATACAACCTGTTGAGGAGACACATCGATATAATCAACCTGCTCAGGTTTTGCTAAAATATTATCTCCTCTAAAACGAGCATTTACTTGTGGTTGTGTAATAGTATTATCATCATTTGTTTCAACAGTAGATTGAGAAATAATATAATCAAGTTCCTCATCTGCTGTTAAATAATGAACCTCATCTGTAATCTTACAGTCCACTACCTTACGATATGGTGTCATAATAAAGCCATATTCATCAATTTTCGCATAACTTGCAAGAGAGGTAATAAGCCCGATATTAGGTCCTTCTGGAGACTCAATTGGACAAATTCTACCATAATGAGAAGTATTAACATCTCGAACTTCAACACCAGCACGATCTCTTGAAAGACCACCAGGTCCTAAAGCTGATAAACGACGTTTATTCGTAAGCTCAGCAATTGGATTCGTTTGATCCATAAATTGAGATAATTGACTGCTACCAAAGAATTCTTTCATTGCAGCAGTAACAGGACGAATATTAATAAGTGTCTTAGGAGTAACTTCTTCCATCTCCTGTGTTGTCATACGTTCACGAATCACACGTTCCATACGGGAAACACCAATTCTAAATTGATTTTGTAAAAGTTCTCCAACTTGACGAATACGACGATTTCCTAAATGATCAATTTCATCAAAGTTACCAACACCATGAAGTAAATTCAAATAATAAGAAACTGAAGCATATACATCGGAAATTGTTAATCTCTTAACTTCAAGTTCTTGATCATTTCCAATTACAATTAGCTTTTTCTTCTTATCCATTGGATCTACAATTTTTATTTCTTGAATACGATTATAAGTATCTAATTCTTCATTCACTTTAGCATCACGAACACCAAAGCCTTTTTCTAATGCATCTTTTAAAATATCCAAATTAACTTTTGTAATTACTGTTCCTTTAGCAAGAATAACTTCTCCTTCTATTTTAATATCCTCTGCTAACGTTTGATTTAATAAACGATCCAACACATTAAGTTTACGGTTAAATTTATAACGTCCAACACGTGCTAAATCATAACGAAATTCATCAAAGAAACGAGTAATAATTTGATTCTTGGAAGAATCAAGTGTAGCAGGTTCTCCAGGTCTTAACTTTTCATAAATCTCAATTAGTGCCTCATCTGTATTCTTAGAAGCATCTTTACTAATCGTATTTTTGATATAATCATCTTCACCAAACATCGTTAGAATTTCTTCATCACTAGAAAGACCAAAAGCACGAAGTAACGTAGTAAGAGTTACTTTTCTAGTACGATCAATTCTTACATACAAAACATCCCTAGCATCTGTTTCAAATTCTAACCATGTTCCACGAGTAGGAATAATTTGAGAAGTAATTAATTCACGTCCATTTTTATCAATTTCATGATTAAAATAAACACTAGGAGAACGAACTAGTTGAGAAACGATAACACGTTCTGCACCATTAATAATAAAGGTTCCACTATCAGTCATGATAGGCATATCACCCATAAATATTTCTTGTTCTTTCACTTCACCAGTTTCACGATTAAATAATCGTACTTCCACTTTTAAAGGCGCAGCAAAAGTAGACTCTCTGTCTTTGCTCTCTTTAATAGAATATTTAGGCTCATCAAAATGATAATCACCAAATTCTAAAGATAGAGTCCCAGAGAAGTTTTCAACAGGAAATAAATCCTCAAAAACTTCTTTAATCCCCTGCGCTACAAACCAATTATAAGACTTCTTTTGAATCTCTAACAAGTCTTTTAATTCGTATGTATTTCTAATTTTTGAAAAATTTCTTCTTATACGATAATCACCGCATTTTACGTTCTTATATGCCACTCTCATTCACCCCTATACACATAATAAATTCAAAGAACATATTCATAAAAAAATAATACGTTGCCAATTTATATTATTAACACAAAAGAATCAATAAGTCAATTAAAATGTACATTTTATTATAAAAAATCCTTTTCTTCGTTCTAACACTTCTACATTATATAATTCTTGTAAGTCGGAAATTAGCGATTTTGCACCCTGTTCTTTACGAATTACCAAAAATAATTTTCCGTCTTTTTCTAAATAGTCTTTAGCCTTCATCACAATTTCATAGACCACCTTTTTCCCAGCACGAATTGGAGGATTTGTAATAATAGATGTATACTTACCTTCTACATTACTATAACAATCACTCTCAAAAACGCGAATAGATTCACATCCATTTTCTTTCATATTTCTCTCTGCTAAATGAAGTGCTCTAAGATTCACATCTACCATATCAACATAGATATCTTTTATTTTTTGCAGTACTATGCCAATCGGACCATAACCACATCCAACATCCAAGATATGACTTCCCATATCTTCTTGTACAATAGTCTCTAATAAAAGCCTACTTCCATAGTCAAGCCCATCTTTAGAAAAAACGCCGTTGTCTGTATAAAATAAAAACCTCTCCCCACAGACAAAAACTTCTTTTTTTTGCAATTTACTTGGTAATCTTTCATTTTCAAAATATTGACCCATTTAATCATCCTCTATAATATAAAAAGGAAAAAGACAACCGCTTACTAAAAGTTCAGTTGTCTCCTTTCGTAAACTATATTATATAGAAAACACCAAATTTTGTCAATCACTTTTACAAACTTTTACGTTTTTTCTAACTTCATACAAAAATATAGATAACTTTTGAATTGCTTTCATCATACACTCACTCTATCTATCAAAGAATAAAATATAAAAACAAAAAAAGAATCTATAAATAGACTCTCTTTCATTATTTAACTTCTACTGTAGCTCCAGCTTCTTCAAGCTTAGCTTTGATTTCATTAGCCTCATCAACAGGAATATTTTCCTTAACTACACCGTTTTGATCAACGATATCTTTAGACTCTTTTAATCCAAGTCCAGTAATTTCACGAACTACTTTAATTACAGCAACTTTTCCAGCTCCTGCATCAGCAATACTTACTGTTACTGCAGCTGGTGCTGCATCATCTGCTGCACCTCCAGCAACTGGAGCAGCAACTGCTACTGCAGATGGATCTACTCCAAATTCCTCCTTCATTGCATCTACTAATTCTTTGATTTCTAAAAGATTCATCTCTTTTAAAGCACTAATAAAATCATCTTTATTTAATTTAGCCATTTTCTTTTCCTCCTATTTTTATAATTTAATTAATTTTCTTCTTTTTGATTTGCATACAAATCTAAACAAATAGATAAGTCTTTTACAAGCCCAATCATTCCACCAGCAAGCATAGTAAGTAAACCATCTCTTGACGGTAAAGAGGCATACTCCCCTAATTTAGCCTTATCGGCGATTTCACCATCAATAATTCCTACTTTTAAATTTAATGCTGGGTGATTTTTAGCAAAATCCGTTAAAATCTTAATGGGCGCAACTTGATCTTCACCGTAAGCAAAGGCACTAGGACCATTTAAAGAATCATTCAAATCAATATTTAAATCATTAAATGCTCTAGCCATCAAAGTATTTTTATATACTTTATAGTCAGAATTAGACTCTCTTAATTTACGACGAAGTTCCTTTGCTTCACTATCAGTAAGTCCTCGATAATCAAATAAAACAATAGTATTTGCCTCATTTACACGAGACTTAATCTCATCAATTACAGTCTGCTTTTGTTTTAAGATTTTCTCACTTGCCATAACACACCTCCTCCTTGATTCGTCTTAGCCACAAAAAGTTCCTCCAACATAGACAGGAAGAACTTTTATTTACTTCATAAAGTAGTCCTCGGTAGGATTTACAAATTACCTACTGTCTATGGCACCAACAAATTGTTTTTATTATAACTCAAACTCTTCTATTTGTCAAAGTCTTGAATATTAATCTTTATACCAGGACCCATTGTAGAAGAAATTGAGATATTCTTAACATAATCACCTTTTACTGTTGCAGGTTTAATCTTTAAAATTGTTGCAACAAAGGCATTTAAATTTTCAATTAAATCTTCTTCTTTGAAGGAAGATTTACCAATAAGTGCATGAACATTACCATAACTATCAGTTCTATACTCAACACGTCCTGCCTTAACTTCCTCTACTGCCTTTGCAACATCCATAGTAACAGTACCTGTCTTAGGATTTGGCATTAAACCTTTAGGTCCTAAAACACGTCCCAACTTACCAAGAAGAGGCATCATATCGGGTGTAGCAATCATGGTATCAAAATCAAACCAGTTTTCTTTTTCGATTTTCTCAATCATATCCATATCACCGACAAAATCAGCGCCTGCATCTTGTGCCTTCTTTGCATTTTCTCCTTTAGCAATTACTAGTACTTTTACTTCTTTTCCAGTTCCTTTTGGTAAAGTAATAGCTCCTCTTAATTGTTGATCAGCCTTTTTAGTATCTAGATTTAAACGCATAGCAACTTCAATAGAACCATCAAAAGTACTAATAGAAGTGTCTTTTACAAGCTTCACAGCTTCTGTTTTTTCATATACTTTATTTTTCTCTATCTTTGATAAAGCTTCATTATACTTTTTACTTCTCTTCTTCATTTTTATTCCTCCTTATGTGGTACAAGCGGATATTACCTTCCACATAGGTAAAAATACCTACATGATTACTCATTACTTTAAATTATGCTTCACTATTTTCTTCTACTTTTTCATCACTAGAACTACCAAAGCCTTCAACTGCAATTCCCATGTTTCTTGCAGTTCCCTCTACAATTCTCATTGCTTCTTCTACTGTATAACAATTCAAATCAGGTAGTTTAATTTCTGCAATTTCTTTAAGTTGTGCTTGTGTTAAAGTTGCAACAACAGCAGCTGCTCCTTTAACAGAACCCTTAGCAACCTTGGCATATTTCTTTAGTAAGAAACTAGTTGGCGGAGTCTTGATAACAAAGTCAAAACTTCTATCCTCATATATTGAAATCTCTACTGGTAAAACATCACCCATTTTATCCCTAGTAGCTTCATTATATTTTGTACAAAATTCTCCTAAATTGATTCCCGCAGGTCCTAATACAGTACCAACTGGTGGTGCTGGTGTCGCTTTTCCTGCTTCAATTTGTAATTTAATCTTTTTAACTACTTCTTTTGCCACGAAAAACACCTCCTATATTTTTTTGTTTTCGCGAGTGGTACAAATAGCTTTTCATCCGCTTTTTTCAAAGCCTCTTTGTCGCTTCCCACTTAATATCTATATTAATTTAATATAGCCCCTAAATAATAACACAATAATTATCTATTTGCAACTATTTTATGCTTTTTGAATTTGATTTAGTTCAACTTCAACACTAGTTTCTTGTCCAAATAAATCAACAAGTAATACTATTTTATTATTAGTAAGATCCAACTCATCAACTTTACCAAACATTCCCTTAAATGGACCATCTACAATACTAACTTTAGTTCCTACTGCTAAATCTTTATCAACATCCATACGACTAATTCCCATATTAGATAAAATTTTATCCACCTCATATGGTTGCAATGGGGTAGGCTTTGCACCCTTTCCACTAGAACCAATAAACCCTGTAACACCAGGAGTATTACGGACAATATACCATGCCTCATCAGTCATAATCATCTCTACTAAAATATAACCTGGAAACATCTTTTTTAAATGCTCCTTTTGAACACCATCTTTTACTTCCACTTCTTTTTGTTCTGGAACAATTACTCTAAAAATGTAATCCTGCATATCCATTGACTCAGAACGCATCTCTAATTTTTCTTTTACTTTATTTTCATGTCCTGAATAAGTATTTACTACATACCATTGTTTTTCCATATACTAATTCCCCCCTTCTAATGAAACAAAGAATGAACTAAGGCAAAAATAACATCTACTAAATAGAAAAATAAAGAAAGAAAAATAACAAAGACAACTGTTGCAACAGAATATTTTACCATATCTTTTTTATTAGGCCAGTGAACTTTTTTAAATTCATCCGCTACACCATGACAAAATATCATAAAGCGTTCCCATATACTTTTCTTCTTTGATTTCTCAACTTTTTTTGAAACCTTTTTCATATCCTCACTCTTATTTTTTTCTTTTTTGGCCATATCATTCACCTTTTCTTTTATCAAAATAAAAACACTCTTTCGTGTTCACTAGTAAAATACCATAAACCAAAAGAGATGTCAATGTTTTTCATAGACTTAGTTGTCTTTTATAAGCTTATTCTCCTCCAAAAAGAGTCAAATATTTTATTTATCCATATTTACTGATTTTATCGATTTCCTAAAAGAGCGAAAATCCAACCAATAATAGGAATAATCAAACTTAAGAAAATAATAATCGCTGGAAATACATATAACCTAACAAAAGCTGCCATGTTATTATTATTATTATCTAGCTGGCCATACTGATTCACAATCTGTTTTCCAACATCAGTAGACTTTGTAAGTTGCGTGCTTCGAGAAGGAATCGGCATCATATCTGCTGCCTGTTGAATTTCTCTTTCTGTACGTTTTTGCACATATTCTGAATAGTAAACACTAGCACCACTACGAATAACATTTTTATAATATGGAATATCTTCTACTGGTAAAAAAGACTCAAATTCATTAAAATTTTCCTTTAAAAAGGAATGACTTAATTGTTCTGTAAAATTAGAGTATGCTTTAACCGCTAAATAAGATAGGCTATAAATATTTTCACGAACTAATTGATTTTGATAATTAGGACTAACTTCATCCACATCATGAAATACGACACTTTGACGTTCTCCTGTTACAACAGAAATACGATTAACATCAAAAAACGGATACCCATCTTTACTTCTTTTTGATAAAATACCATACCCTCTATTATGAATATAGTGCATTGTTAAATCCATATTCAGAAATAGTTCCTGGTATTCCTGTTGTGTATGTGGTTGTTGTAACCATTCCTTCATTGATACCTCATTCATAGTCTACTCACCCTAATTTTATTCTATATCAAAAAAACAAAAAAGACAAACTATATTTCGCCTGTTCCGTATAATTCATAAAATAGTTTACACTTTCTGAAGCTCTTTTCTAATACCACTTCGTTTCAATTTAAGTCGAATTTGGCTTAACGCACTATCTACCTTAGACTTCTTAATATCTAACAAACTACAAATTTCCTGATAAGAAAAACCATTAAAACGAAGTTCAAAAATCAGTGCCATATCAAAAGATAGACTATTTTTAAACTCTATAACCTTTTCGACATATCCCGATACTATTAAAGCATCACACGGATCATCAGCCGAAGATGCAATCACTTCAGAAAAAGGATCCCTTACATCATCTAGTTTTACATCTAATGAATAACTATAATTAAGTACTTCCTGCTTACACGAGCTAAGACGTCTACAATAAGTTGACATTTGCCTTTCTATACAAATACGAGCAAAAGTATAAAATAGTGTTTTATTTCCTGACTCATAGTTTTTTATAGCAGAATAAAGTCCAATATATCCTTCTTGTATCAGATCATCAAATTCTCCTCCCCTTGATGTCACATAGGGTAAAAACTTAGGAGCCAACTTAATAATTAAATTACGATATTTCCCATAAAGAATTCTCTCTGCTTCCTCATCCTTTTCCCCAATTAAATATAGCATTTCATAGTCATTAATATCTTTATAATTCAAGAATATCCCCTACTTTCTATTTCGGACTACCTCATAAATCATAATTCCACTAGCAACAGATGCATTTAGGCTATTAGTAGTTCCATACATAGGAATCTTAGCAACAAAATCACAAGACTCTTTTACTAATCTACTAATCCCTTTTCCTTCATTACCAATAACTAATACGATTTTTCCTGTATAATCAATTTCACGATAATCTGTGCTGTCTTCTAGAGAAGTTCCTACTATCCAGAAACCATGATCTTTTAACTTAGAAATCGTAGTGGTTAAATTCACAACTTGTACAAGCTTCATGTTATAAATAGCACCTGCACTCGTTTTCACAACAGTTGACGTAACACCAACCTGTCGATCTTTTGGAATAATAATACCTCCTACCCCTGCTGCTTCACAAGTCCTAATAATAGCACCTAAATTATGTGGATCCTCAATATGATCTAAAATTACAATTAAGTTTTCATCTAAAATGTCTTCTAAATCTTTATATCGATAGTCCTTAATGTCTAACATTATACCCTGATGCAAGCCATCCACCAAATGATCCATTTCATATTTTCGCAACACCTCAACCTTAAAAGTGTTATTTTCAAGTATTGAAATTATCTCTTTATCATCAAAATTATCCTGCAAAATTACTTTTTTAACATTTTTAGGATTTTTCAAAAATTCTTTTGCAACATTTTTACCATATATTAACATAACGATCCTCCCAATATCACATTCATAATCTCATCAATTCTACTATGCTTATCTTCTAATGTTAAATAACCGATTAAACTCTCTAACCCTGTAGCATATTTATAATCAACAATCGAACAGTTTTTAGGATGAGAGCCTGTTTTGTAATTACGTGCGCGCATAATAATATCAATCTCCTCTTCTGAAAAGAAATTCTTCTCCAATAAGGTGCGAACAAACTGCGCCTGTTTTTTAGCACTAACATACGCTACTGCCTTTTTCTGAAGTTCATTTACACTTTCTATTCTTTGTTCCACCAAATATCTTCTTACATAATTTTCATAAATAGTATCACCTAAATAAGCCAAAACCAATACATTTCTCTCAACTGTTTTCATATTACATACCACCAGCATTATTATATCATCAAATAAGAAAAAGGACTAGTAGTCCCCTATTTTCATAAATATTTATTTATGATACTTTTTAAAGTAGCTATCTCTTGGCATTTCATACATCTCAATATCATGAAATTCCCCATAAGCATAATACGACTCCATTCTACTACCAAACTTATGATATCCCATAGCCTCATGAAGCTTTTGAGACTTATCATTAAAAGAAAAGATAGAACTTAACAAACTAACATAGCCTCCATTTTCAAAGGCATCTTGCAATAATAACGTTAGAGCCTCTCTACCATATCCCTTTTTTTGATACTGTTCTCCAATCATAATCTCTAACTCTGCATTATGACTTCTAACGTCCTTTCGAAACAAATTAACGCACCCTACCAATTCTTCCTCTTTTAAAACTAAATATTCACTATTTGATAGATATTTGCGGGCACGATAATCATTCCAATTTACTTTGTGCCAACCAAAAGGAATTCCTACTTTTGGATTATTCAAAATTTCCGCACACCGTGAAACTTGTTTATCCGTTGGATTTTTACATTTTACTAAGGAAATCTTTTCTCCCTGTACCAACTCGGATAATTTACTATCATCAGGAATCATAATCCTTCGACAGCCTTTATCAATCTTTTCTATATGTTTATAATTTTCTAGATATCTCTCTTTTGTCGTTTGATAATAGACTGTACTATAATATAAGTCATTTTGATAAAGTGCTGTTGCAACACTTGAACCTAAATACTGCATATTAGAATTTCTTAAAATTTCTAAAGCCTGTATGTTAAATGCTGGAACTTGCATCATAATATTATGCAAGTTCATACTATCATAAGAATACCTTATAAGTGCATCTAATGCTTCCTCTCCAAAGAAGACCTGTTTATCCATATCAAGATAAGGATCCATTTGAATCCATACATTTGTTCTTTGATTACAAAGTTTCATTCTGCTATAACCAATTAGACCAATTAACTGATTATCATTTATAATGGCAAAAGCATCGTCTGTTGCCAAATCATTTAGTATCTTTTCTGCATCTTGTATATCTAATACTTTCTCATCCTTATATGACTCAAATACAATTCTGCTTTCTTCATCAGTTCTATTTTTCCACTCACAATACTTATCAGCATCTAATAAACTTATAGAACATAGCCTAACATTTCCCTTCTTGCTTCGTAATTTTTCATAATACCTCATAAAATTCCCCACTTTTTAAAATAATAAATATTATACTAATAATTATGTAAAAATTTTCCTATAAATACTTTAATTTCCAATAATAATTACATCTTTTATCTTAAAAAAGTAACTCCGATATCACATTTTTAACAATTGGATGAACATACAAATTAGTATCTTTACAGAAAAATTATTACCACCATTCTCAAGACAACACTTTGCAACTTACTTTAATATACATTTCTAATTTTTATATTCAAATTCATCTACAATATTATCATAAATTATTGAACAGGCTACATTTTTTCTACACTTAAATTCTTAAGAGTTGGCAAAGTATTATAAGAACGATTAGATAAATCCCATATCTCTTCATCAAAACGTAAGAGCATTTTAAAAAAGTGCTTATTGACTCCATTTTGTGCTACTAGCCTTGTTTTAACATTATCAACATTAGAAACTAAGGTAGACTCTTGCAATTGATAATTATTAATAGAGGTAGAATTAATAAAAGAACCATGGATTGCATAAAAACCATATCCAGTAGATAGGCTTGCATTATTCATTAAAACTGTATTTGCATTCGAAGAAAATCCTAAAATACCACCATGAAATTTTTCGTTACCTCGATTGGTAAAGTGAATTTTAACAATACAATTTTGTATCATATTTTGTGCTCTAGTCTCTCCTAAACCTAAAATTCCAGCAACCACATTATTATTATTTTTTTCTTGCTTAGAACTAATGGAAGCTTCTACATAACAATCCTTAATAATTCCGCCTGACATACTACCTACCAAACCACCAATGTTAGTATGAGAAGTTTTCATAGTTAAGTTTTTTAAACTACATTGCTCTAAACGTAAAGTATTAGCACTACCTATTAAGCCACCAGAATGATTGGCACCAGTTATATAATTTAGGCCATCAATATGTACATTTTTAATAATTGTATTCTTGACCTTATTAGCAATCAATCCCTTACTATTAGAACCCGATAAACTAGCATCTTCGACTACCAAATTCTCTATCACAGCCTCATGAAGTGACGCAAATAATGGTTTTGATAAATTTATAATTTTGTGTCCATCAAAATCAATTTTTCCACAAAATTCTTTCATAATTACAGCACGATTATCTATATAACTAGAGGCATCAATATCCCTAGTAACAGTATAACTACCTTGAGGATTTTCATTGATTAATTCAATTAATCTAAAAAGATCAATATTACTTGCCGTATTGTTTTTTATCACGCCAAATTCTACTTCTAAATAATTAGATTTCTTTTTGGAATTATAGGAAACAAAATTATTATAGTCTAATACAAACTTCAATCTATCTTTTTCAATTTTATACTTTTTAATAGTTGTATAAAATGAAGATAAATTTTTCATATTAACCTTAACAATATAATTATCTAAATTATCTAAATCAGAGATATCAATATCATAAATTTTTTCCATACTATTAGACTCTTGTTGATATAAATCAATTCCTAAAATATCTTCTGCTACAATAATACGATTAGTATCATCAAGTTTTTCATTCAATAAAACTTTATTATGATACTCATTAGAACCACTTCCTAATCTATTACTATCTAAATCATAAGCAGAAATAACCTTTATATTATAAAATTCATCTATCTTTTTATCAAAGATAAAAGTATTTCTACCGCGTATCAATAATTGTGTTTTAATCTCCTCATCATTATCATTAATTACTATAATAGAACCATTCATAAGAGCATTATCAGTATCTGATAAATTAAAGGCAGCAATTAACTTATTATCTCTTTCTTCATATGTAAAATCTTCAATTTTAGGATAATCCTTTAATATTTCTACCTTTACATGATTATTTTCTGTAATCTCAAATACTCTCTCATTACTTAAAATAATTTTCTCTATAAAAATATTTTGTATTCCCCACTCTTTATTTGCTAATACAACTGTCTGATATTTACCATCTAAATTTTGAAGAGTGTATTCCTCTCCGTCAATAACAACTTTCTCTGGAATAAATTGACTAGCATTGGTACTAGTAAATCTTACTGTAATTTCTTCTCCCTTATTAAAATAGGTAGCCTCTTCTAATCCTTTATTTGCCGTTAAATTATCAATTTTCAAATTATAATCAGCAATCAATTGAACAGGAGTTTCTCTCATCACTTCATTCTTAAACAAATTATCCTGATCTACTTTATTAGAATCTCTATCATATGTCACTTGTACAGAGTAATCATAACTTTTTCCCTCATCTACTAAGAAACTAATATTATTATTACCTGCTTTGATTTTTTTAGAAGAAATAATTTTATCCTTTTCCTTCAGTACAACTTTTCCCTCTATAAAAGCATCATCTAAATCTTTTATATCAAAGTTCAAAATAATGTTAGAATTTGCTATATCATCGTTTTGAGAAAAATTTTCAAGCACTGGTTTATCTTTCAAAACATCAATTAGTATTTTATTATGATCACTTATTTGCAAAAGTTTCCCATTACTCAAAGTAATCGCTTCTATCACAATTTCCTGCTCCCCTGATTTAGTACTTGCAATTATTTCTGCCTGATAAAGTTCCTTAGAACGTATAAGATTATACTCTTCTCCATTAATTACCGCTCTTATTGGTGTAAAACGGCTAGCGTTACTACTTTCAAATTGAATAAATACTTTCTCCCCTTTAGTAAAATACTTCGTTTTACCCTTTTTATTATTCGCTTGTAAATTACTAATTTTTAAATCATAATCACTAATCAAATTAATAGAACCTGTCTTTAAAGTTTCATCTTCTACTAAATTAATCTGGTTTTCCTCATCAAAACCTAAATCATATGTCATCTGTACTAAATAGGTATAACTTTTAGCATTATCAATAGTAAAAATAATATTATTATCTCCTACTTTAATAGGTTGTTCCTTAACACTACCATTCTCATGTTTTAATATTACTTTTCCACTCACAAAAGCATTATCTAAATCTTTCAAATTAAATTTCAAATTGATTTGCAATTTTTCTATGTTATCACTTTGTGCAAAGTTCTCCAACACTGGCTTTGCCTTTAACACACTAATCACTATCTCATTATCAGTTGAGACTTCCAATTCTTTTTGATTACTTAAAATTATCTTTTCAAGTACAATACGTTGTTCTCCTGACTCCGTACTCGCATTCATTTCAGCCCGATACACTCCATCAACTTGTGTAAGAGAATATTCTTTGCCATTAATCACTGCCTTTATCGGATTAAAGGAGCTAATATTACTACTTTCAAATTTTACAATAATCTTCTCACCCTTAGCAAAATATTTCGTTTCGCCTCTTTTATTACTAACCGTTAAATCACTAACTTTTAATTCGTAATCCCCTAATAGATTAATAGAACCTGTCTTTAACAATACATCTTCTACTAGATTAATATTATCTTCTTTATCTGAATCTTCATCATATGTCACTTGAACAGAATAAGTATACTCTTTATTATTATCCACTGAAAGTAAAATGTTATTTTCTCCTACTTTAATAGGTTTTTCTTGAACGCTTCCATCTTCATGTTTTAATATTACTTTCCCACTTACAAAAGCGTCATCTGAATCTTTGATTTTAAATTTTAAATTACTCTTTAAATTAACTTCATCATCTTTTTGAGAAAAATTTTCAAGTGTTGGTTTCTCTCTTAATATATCAATTACTATTTCATTATCAGTTGAGATTTCCAATTCTTTTTGATTACTTAAAATTATCTTTTCAAGTACAATACGTTGTTCTCCTGACTCCGTACTCGCATTCATTTCAGTCTGATACATTCCATCAACTTGCATAAGAGAATACTCTTTGCCATTAATCACTGCCTTTGTTGGATTAAAGGAACTAATATTACTACTTTCAAATTTTACAATAATCTTCTCGTTTTTTGCAAAATATCTTGTTTCATTCTTTTTATTACTAACAGCTAAGTTACTAACTTTTAATTCATAATCCCTTAATAAATAAATAGAGCCTGTCTTTAACAATACATCTTCTACCAAATTAATATCATCTTCCTGATTAGAATCTTCATCATATGTCATTTGTATAGAATAAGTATATTCTTTATTATTGTCTACAGAAAGTAAAATATTATTTTCTCCCACTTTAATAGGAGCTTCAAAAACAAGTTCATTCTCATGTTTTAACACAACTTTTCCACTCACAAAGGCATTATCTAGATCCTTTATATTAAAACTTAACGTACTTTTTAAATTAGAATCATCATCTTTTTGAGAGAAATCTTCTAATACTGGCTTATCTTTTAATACATCTATTAGAATTTCATTATTTTCAGTTATTGGTATTACTTTTCCATTACTTAAAATAATTTTTTCTATAACAAACGTTTCTTCTCCTGATTTTGTGCTACTATTTATCTGTGTTTGATACGTATCTTTAATCTGCGTAAGCGAATATTCCTTGCCATTAATCACTGCCCTTGTTGGATTAAAAGAGCTAACATTACTGCTTTTAAATTTGATAGTTATCTTTTCATCTTTCGAAAAATACTTCGTTTCACCACTTTTATTACTAACAGCCAAATCGCTAACTTTCAGTTCATAATTTCCTAACAAATGAATGGAACCATCTTTTAATGTTTCTTCGACAAAATTAACACTATCTTCTTTATCCGAATCTCTATCATATGCTATCTGTATGATATAAGTATATTTTTGGTTATTATCCACAGAAAATTCAATGTTATTTTCACCTATTTCAATACTTTTTTCAAAAGTCTTACCATTTTCATGCTTTAATATTACTTTTCCATCTATAAAAGCATCATCCAAATCCTTAATTTTAAATTTCAAATTCGTCTTTAGATTAGTTTCGTCATCCTCTTGAGAAAAATCTTCTAATACTGGTTTTTCTTTTAACACATCAATTACTACCTTATTATTAGCAGAAACTTCTAACGCTTTCTGATTACTTAATATAATTTTTTCAAGTATAATCTCTTTTTCTCCTGCTTCCATATCAGTCTCTATTTCTGCCTGATACCTATCATCAATTTCTGTAAGAAAATATTCCTTACCATTAATTACTGCTTTTGCTGGATTAAAAGAACTAATGTTACTACTTTTAAATCTTATTATAACTTTCTCATCTTTCGCAAAATATTTGGCAACCTTTTCACCATTATAGGCATCTATACCATCGACCTTTAATTCATAGTCTCCTAACAAGCAAATTGAATCTGTCTTTAATAATTCATCTTCTACTAAGTTTATATTATCTTCTTTATCTGAGTCTCCATCATACGTCATTTGTACAGAATAAGTATATTCTTTATTATTATCTACAGAAAGTAAAATGTCATTTTCCCCTACTTTTATAGGTGTTTCAAAAACAATCTTATCTTCATGTTTTAATACTACTTTTCCACTGACGAAAGCATTGTCTAAGTCTTTTATATTAAAACTTAAATTGCTTTTCAAATTAGAATCATCATCCTCTTGAGAAAAATCTTCTAATATTGGTTTATCCTTCAAAACTTCTATAAAAAACTCATTATTCTCAGTAATTTCAATCACTTTCCCGTTACTTAAAATCACCTTTTCTATAGCAAATGTCTGTTTTCCTGATTTCGTATTACTACTTATTTCTGTTTGATAAACATTTTTAGCACGTGTAAGAGAATATTCCTCTCCATTAATTACAACAGTTGTTGGCAATAATTTAGACTTATTATTATTTATTGCAAATTTTACAATTACCTTCTCATCCTTCGCAAAGTATTTTGTCTCATGCTTATTATTACTAACTTTTATATTATCAATCTCTAATTCATAATCACTAGATAAATGAATAGAGCCTTCCTTTAATAACTCATCTTTTACTAAGTTAATATTATCCTTCTTATCTGAATCTCTATCATATGTTATTTGCAACATATAAGTATACTTTTGATTATTCTCTACAGAAATTGAAATATTATTTTCTCCAACCTTTATATCCTTTTCATATATTCTGCCATCTACTTGTTTTAATATTACTTTTCCACTCACAAAAGTATCATCAAAGTCATCAATATGAAACCTCAAGTTCGTCTTTAAATTATTATCATCATCTTCTTGAGAAAAGTCTTCTAATGCTGGCTTATCACCCAATACATCGATAACTACCTGATTGTCATTCTTAATCTTTATAACGCTATTATTATTCATAAGAAGCTTCTCAATAGTAATTTTTTGCGCCCCTGCTCTATTTCCTAATCTTAGTTCTGCTTGATACATACCATTAGAATATATAAGTGGGTACTCTTTTCCATTAATCACTGCTTTTATTGGAGTATACTTACTAATATTATTACTTTTAAAGTTTAAAACAACCTTTTCTCCCTTAGAAAAATATTTTGTTTCTCCCTTATCATTATGAATTGTTAAATCATTAAGTTTTAACTCATAATCGTTGAGCAACTGAATAGCACCAGTATTTATTACCTCATTTTTAACAAAATTAATATTATCTGATTTATTAGAATCCTTATCATATGTTATTTGTATTGCATAAGTATATTTTTGATTATTTTCTAAGGAAAATTCAATATTATTTTCGCCTACTTTTACTGCTTTTTCGTAAACTTTTCCATTTTCATGTTTTAATACCACTTTTCCACCTACAAAGGCATTATCTGAATCCTTTATATTAAAACTTAAATTACTTTTTAAATTTTTACTATCATCGTCTTGGAAAAAATCCTCTATTATGGGACTATCCTTCAAAATATCTACTGTAACTTGATTATTATTAATAATTTTGAAAATTTTGCCATTATTTAAAATAATCTTTTCAATAGTTAAGTTTTGCTTGCCTGTTTTATTACTGGCCTTAATCTTTGTGTGATAAGTATTACCATCACTAACAAGATTATAGAGTTTGCCATCTATTACTACCTTTTCTGGAACGAACATACTACGATTAAGACTATTAAATTTAATATAAATATCTTCATTTTTATCAAAATATTTTGTAATACCACTCTCTTCATATGTCTCTATATTATTAACCTGCAATTTATAATCTTTAATTAACTGAACAAGACCAGTTTTTATCACTTCATTCTCAATTAAAGTCTTATTATCATTTTTATTACAATCGCGATTATATGTCACTTGAATTACATAATTATATTGCTGATTTGCAAAAACTGGCGTAGTAATATGGTTACTCCCAACTTTTATATCCTTTTCATAAATAATCTTATCCTCTTGATTTGTAATAATCAACTTTCCGTTTATAAATGTATTATCTACATCATTAATATCAAAACCTAAAGTAATAGAAGTATCATCAAAATTATCTTCCTGCACCATATTAGACACTACTGGCCTATCTCCTAATACCTCAATCTTCCTTTGATAATCAATGACTACTTTTTGATTATTATCTAAAATAATTTCAGTAATAGTAAAATTAATATTACCTGCTACACTTCCTGTATTTACTTTTGCTCTATATTGATTACTGCTACCTTCTATCAATTCTACATTATATACTTTACCATTTACAACGATTCCTTTAACAATAGAATCATAATTAACATCAGCAAAAAAACTTAGAATAATTTCCTCATTTTTATTCACTTTCGTTTTAGATAAGGAAATATTAGACATATTCACTGTATAATTTAATGATTTTTCAACCTTCTGTACTAAAAGTGACAAGTCAGTAATACTAATCCTACCATCTATATTCATATCGGCATTTTCTAAGTATTCATTCTCAATAGTTTGTAAATGAATAAGATGAGATGATAATAAATCAATATCAGAATAATCTGTAATACCATCGTTGGTTATCTCACCACGAACAATCAGAGCCGAAACCACATCAGCAGTAATTCCTAATGTCAATAACGATATAGCCCCCATTAGAAAAGCCAAAACTATTATTTTAATATTTCTACTTTCTGTATCCTGATCTTCCTCTTTTCTTTTTCGATAAAACCATATAATTAATAATAATACAACAAGAGTAAGTACAAATAAGAAACAATAACCGATATATTTTCTTTTATACTTAAAAAGTTCCTCTTCGACTTTCTCTTCTATTTCAAGCCTCTCCTGATCTTTATCATCTAAAGATATATCTACATCATCATCTATAATTCCATTTACTTCACTATCAACAGTTTCAGAAAGTAGTTCATCCGTTTCTGTTTCAATCAAATTAACATCATCAGAAATTACAGGATTTTTTGACTGACTATAATTCGTAGAAACGGAAGTATCAGACTTTAAAGTATTAGAATTACTAGTTGTTGGTCTCGTAGAAGTAGAAGGCTGATTAGGTCTTGAAGAAACAGTTGGTGTACTAGGACTAGGAGCTGGACTAACATTAAGTGTATCCTGTAAAGTTTTAGGAATTTTTATTATTACTGACTTTTCTGGTACATATAAATCTTCTATTCCTTCGGAAACAGCAATATTTTTAATCTTAATAACTGTTTTTCCGCTTCTAGATTGGACATCCCCTCTTATCCTTAAAGTAATTCTTAAAATATCTTCAGAATCCTTACTACCAGACTTCTTAATAGTTACAAACTCTCTTGTTTTAGGATTATATTTGAACTTAATCCATCCGTTTGCTAATAAAAAATCTTTTTCCTTAACCTCTTCAAAAATAGTACTATCATAATCAAGAGTTGCTTGATAAGCATTAATTCCCTTTGCAAGTTCTGGATATTTATCAAGTTTTAAAGTAATAGTTACACTTTGACCACCATACATTATTTGTTGGCTATTACCAATATCAGTATCTAAACCTATGAAACCCCCATCCGCTGCATCTACGTTTGTCATGAAAATTACAACAGAAAAAATTAATGTAAACATGCTCATTAATATTTTTCTCATACTTCCAAACCTCCAGACCCAGCTCTAATTAGGGCATATTATAACACAAGACTAATAAATACGCAATAAATTCTAAAATAAAAATTGAGAATCCTCAAAGATTCTCAATTACTCTACAAATTCATAATGGGTACCATCTCTACCATCAATTAGTCGAATTCCCTTCTCTAAAAGCTCATCGCGAATTCTATCCGCTTCTTCATAATTTTTATTTTCTTTTGCAATATTTCTTTGTTCTACCATAGAAAGCGCATATTCATCTAATGAATTCTTTTCTCCCTCTTCCAATAATGATAAAGAAAGAACAGTATCAAACTTTCCTATCAACTTCTTTTTTGTTATATCATATAAATGCTTATCTTTTAAAACATCATATAAAACAGTTAACATCTGTGAAGTATTCAAATCATTCCCAATAGCATCTCTAAATTTATCTTCATAAAAATGAGCTTCTAATTCTTGATATTCCCCAGTATCTTTCAAAACTTTTATTTTATTTTTTAATTTCTGATAAGAATTTTTTGCTATTTCTAAGGAATCATAAGAAAAAGTAAGAGTCTTTCGATAATGACTACCAAGACAAAAATATCTATAAACCAAAGGCGAATATCCCTTTGATTTTAATAATTCCAAAGTTAAAAACTCACCTTTAGACTTGCTCATTTTTCCTGTTTGATCATTTAAATGTTCTCCATGAACCCAATAATTACACCACTTATGTCCAAAATATGCCTCGCTCTGAGCAATTTCATTAGAATGATGAGGAAAAATATTATCAATACCGCCACAATGAATATCCAAATACTCACCTAAGTACTTATTAGAAATACCAGAACATTCAATGTGCCAACCAGGATAACCTACACCCCAAGGAGAATCCCATTTCATCGCTTGATTCGTAAATTTAGACAAGGTAAACCAAAGACCAAAATCAAAAGGATTACGCTTTGCATTATCTTCTTCTACAGTATCACGAACGCCAATCATCAACTCTTCAGGTTTTTTTCCAGATAAACGATAGTAGTCTTTTGCCTTACTAATATCAAAGTAAACATTTCCATCCGAAATATAAGCATACCCATCTTCTAACATCTTTTCAATCATTTTAATATAAGTATCAATATGATTGCTTGCCTTTTCAATGATAGCAGGTCGTCTAATATTTAAAGCATCAATATCATTTAAGAAGGCTTCTGTATAAAAATCAGCAATTTCGTAAACTGTTTTTCCTTCCCGTTTTGCCCCTTTAAGCATTTTATCTTCACCACTATCAGCATCACTTGTCATATGACCAACATCTGTAATATTCATGACACGATCAACTTGATACCCTAAATACTCAAGTCCCTTTTGTAAAATATCTTCAAATATATAAGTCCTAAGATTTCCAATATGTGCATAACTATATACTGTTGGGCCACAAGTATACATTTTAACAATACCATCTTGATGAGGAACAAATTCTTCTATTTTTCTTGTCAGAGTATTATATATTTTCATCACTTACACCTCATTTTTTTATTATATCATATTGTATAACATTAATAAATGAAAATGATTAATGCATTCCCAACTTTTCAACTACCACAAAATTTTTACCTTGTACCAATTGATCAACAATCACAGAGTCCACTTCTTCACTAATAATCTTCTCAATTTTTCGAGCCCCAAACTTAGTATAATTACACATGTTTCGTATCTCTTCCACTATTTCTGTGGAAAACTTTATTTTTATATTCTTTCGTGTCTTTTTAATATTTTCTAATCTACTTTGAATAATAGATGTAATAACATCCTTACTCATATTTTTAAAATACCATATATGATCAATTCGATTAACAAGTTCTACACCCAAATATTCTTCTAAATGAGTGTTATGAAGTGCTTTCTTTGAATTACAAAAACCAATACTACTTTGATTACTACCAAGATTAGAAGTCATAAAAATCAAAGTATTCTTAAAAATGATTTCATTTCCCTTATTATCCTTAATAATCCCTTCGTCTAAAATCTGTAAGAATAGTTTCATAACACTAGGATGAGCTTTTTCAATTTCATCTAACAAAATAATACTATTAGGATATTCTCTCACTCTATCAAAAACTGCATTTTGATCATTATAACCAACATAACCAGGAGGAGAGCCAATTAACTTACTGATAGAATGTTCTTCCCTATACTCACTCATATCAATTCGAATAAATGCATTTTTAGGAACTTGAGTTTTTGCATATTCTTTAATTAAACAAGTTTTTCCCACTCCTGTTGAACCTACAAACAAAAAGGAATAAGGTCGCTGAGGCAAATAATTACTTTTATACTTTCTAGTAAATGCAATCAATTGATCAATAATTTCATCTTGCCCCATTATTTTTTGTTTTAAACCCTTTTGTAACTTATCTAATTCTTTATTCATATTTAAACCAACCTCATAAATTGGAATCTTTGTTTTCAGATAAATTATCTCCCGAACCATTTCCTTCGTAATTTCTTTAGGCTTATGACTTTTCATAAATTGTAATTCCAATTTATTTTTCTTATCCTCTAAACTATATTCTTCTTTTTTATAAACAGAAGCTTGTTCAAAATTTTGATTAATAATAGACTGATTTTTCAAATTACGAACTATTTTTAATTGTTTTGTAATCTCTTGCAATTTCTTCTCATTCTTACCAAGTGAAAGACTAGCTTTTGCACATACCTCATCTAAAATATCAATCGATTTATCAGGTTGCTTACGATTATAAATATATTTATCAGTCAAATCTATAATAAAATCAAGAATCTCATTCGAAATAACAGTACCATGAAAACTTTCATAAATAGGCTTTAAATTACAAAGAATATCTTTAATCTTTTCCCTCTCAGGTTCTTCTACAATTAATTTTTGAAAACGTCTATCCAAAGCTTTATCTCGTTCCATAAATTCTTTATACTCACTAGTAGTAGTAGCACCAATCACCTTGATTTTTCCACGTGCTAAGGCTGGTTTTAAAATATTAGAAGCATCAATAGCACCTTCTGCGCCACCAGCACCTACTAAGGTATGAATTTCATCAATGAATAAAATTATCTCCCCATTATTTTCTACCTCTGTTAAAATTTTATTAATCCGTTCTTCAAATTCCCCCCGATATTTAGTACCCGCAATTAATGAGGCCATTGAAACGGACAAAATTCGTTTATGAATCAATGACTTAGGAACCTCACCATTTTCAATGCGAGTGGCAAGTTCTTCAACAATTGCTGTCTTTCCTACTCCTGCATCACCAATTAATAACGGATTGTTCTTTACTCTACGGGATAAGATTTCAATAACTCTTGCTACTTCATCATCTCGTCCTATTACAGGATCAATCTCTCCCTTTTGAACCTTTTTATTAAAATCAACGGCATATTCTTCAATAGATAACTTTTTCTTTGATGTTTTTTTATACATAATTTTAGTGGAAAATTCGTTATAAAGTTTATCAATATCGACACCAATTCCAACTAATAAGCGAATAGCAACGCCTTCTCCCTCTTCTAAAAGAGATAAAAATAACTGCTCCACAGTAACTTCTTTTTCTTTCTCCTCTTTTGTATCAAGCATTGCTGATTCTAAAACACGTTTTAAAAGAGGCGTATACAAAAACCAATTATTTGCTTCTTTGCCTATTCCCACAATAGTAATTAATTCATCACGAAATTTCTTATAATATATTCCATAGCCCTCTAATTTTTTAGTAATAGAAAATTCTCGATGATTTAAAATTGCTAATAATAAATGTTCGCTTCCTACATATGGGTGTTTCAACTTTTGCATTTCTTTTTTTGCATCCATTAATACCTTTTGTGCATCTTCATTAAATTTTGAGAACATCTTATCCCCTCTTTCTATTTATATTCTATGATTATTTTGTAATAACTTTCAATAAAATATGTTCCCAAAATAATGACAAATTCTACAAAAAAAGATGATACATCATCATCTTCAATACAAATTATGGTTTTGTATTACTTTGTACAGCATTTACTACTACTCTCGCTTTAAAAGTTTTATCTTGAGCCTCATTTCCTGCATCCCTATCAGTCCATAACTTCAACTGATAATTAACTGTTTCATTAGGTTTTATCTCAATATCACTATCTAATATTAAGTTTACATTAGATAATAAATCTGCTTGACTCCAATCTCCATTATCTCTTTTTAATGAATATTTTATATAACTATCATCTAATGGACTTTCAACATCAGCCTTTTCTAATGAAATAGTATATTTAGCATCAATATCTCCCGTATTTTTAACAGAAAATTCATAAACATCCATTTTCATACCTTTTTTATCTGACATTGGATAAGTATTGGCTAAATTTATAACATCACCATCTTTATATTCGATCTTTAAATTTCCTGCTACAATACTAAGTTCTTCTTTACCAGTCAAGACTATAGTAAGTACCGCATAACTTGTTCCCAAGAATAATGTTAAAACAAATATTGCAATTATTAATGGGGTTTTTTTAAGTCGCAATTTCTTACGATACTTTTTGGGTCTTTGTTCATACATTTCTTCATTATTTTCCATATTGTATACCCTTATAATCCACTTTCTTTATAATATCTATATATTCATTTTATCAAATCATTAAAAAAAAAACAAGGGTTACCCCTTGACTTAAAGTATTTAATTTTAAATAAGTACTAAAATTGTGAAAATTATGAATAAAATTACTATAAATTCAAGTAAAAATTTCCAAATATTCTTTAGCCACTCTTTATAAGAAACGCCTAAATAAGAAATAGTTCCCATTAAAATAATACTAGTTGGTGCTACTAACATAACAGCTCCATAAAGTGATTGAAACATCACTGCAATAACAGGATACATTGTCTTATCAGTAACAACACTTGCTAAATAAGGTACTACACTTTGGAAAGTGTATGCTGATTCTACATTAAATGCACTAGCCAAAATTGCTGCGATTCCAGCTGTTGCTACATTAAATCCTTTTGTAAGATCAAACAAAGCCTTATAGATTACTAATTGGAATGGATGATAAGTTACAATTACCAAACAAGTATAAATCAAAATTATTAGTACTGCTGGCTTTAAAACCTCTTTAGCACCCTTAATAAATCCTTGCATATAATCGTCAAATTTTACTTTATAAATTAAAGCAATAAGAGCTGATGCAATAACTAAGACTAACATTAGTTCATTAACTGTCCAACTTCCAAACGCAGGAACTGTTCCTAAAATCTTAGCAAAAATTGGAAAACCAAATAATTTAAATTCCATTACAGCAGTATTAACATCCTCAAATATAGTTAATTTAAAAGCATCATTCCAAGAAATAAATCCTAATATCATAATAAGTAGAATTAAATCTAAAATAACAATCAAAGGCCATATTTTCTTTTTCTTACCTTTAACTGCTTCTGGAATATATCCACTTTGCATTTCACTATTTTTCTTAGTGCTTTTTAATTTATGATTTTCTCCATAACGAATAGTATTAAATATTAAAAGTACTAATCCAATCACTAAAATAACTATTTTAGTCACCATTTCAGAAGTAACGTCTACTGCCAATACTTGTGTTAATATACTAACGGAACCAGTTGCAAACGTACAACCAGCAAGACCAACCATAACAGAACCAACTGTAGTTAATGCTGCTACTACTTTGTCATATCCCATTAATAATACTAAAGAAATAATAAATGGAAAGAAAATAAGAATTCCTAGATTCAATCCACAAACTGATGTTAAAATGGCAAATAATACCATAATAACTGCTAAAGCAATCTTTTCTTTTCCTTTAAATTTCTTAACAAGAGTATCAAGTAATGATCTATAGGCACCCGTTCTATATAAAACTCCATAGAAACCACCAATTACCAATACAAATAAAGCAATAAATCCAAAATATGAAATTGCTGTAACTGGATATGTAAATAGATCAAACAAACCCATCTGAACGCGTCCTTGTGATACATAACTACTCTGGAAATATGCAGCAGGTAAAATCCATGTAAGTAGCATCAACACTACCATTGTAATTAGAACGACTTTTACTGTATTATGCTTTTTCATCATAATTAACCTCCCAATATCATTATACTTTCTAAATTTCTTTTTTACAAGCATTTCACCTTCTTTTTTTATGAAAATTATATGAAAAAACCAAAAATTATTCTGGTTCTTATAATTTAAATAAAACTAATTATCATCTTTAGGTCTCATTAATGGGAAAAGAATAACGTCTTTAATATTTTCTGAATTGGTAAGTAATTGTACAATGCGATCTATTCCCATTCCCCAACCACTAATTGGTGGCATTCCATATTCCATTGCTTCAATATAATCATAATCCATTGGCATTGCCTCTTCATCACCTGCTGCCTTTAAGCTTGCTTGTTCTAATAATCTACGTTCTTGCTCCTTTGGATCAACAAGTTCCGAATAAGCATTTATTATTTCAGCACCATTAATTACCAATTGAAAACGATCTACTACATTTGGATTTTCATCATTTGCACGAGCAAGAGGAGAAAGTTCAATTGGATGTTCTGTTAAAAATATAGGATTTACCACATGAACTCTAGCAACTTTTTTATATAATTGATCTACTAAATTTCCATAACCTAAATCTTCTAATGGTGTTTCACTATCAATCTCTATTTTTTCATCATATATTTTTTGTAGCAATTTTTCTTTTGTATTATAAATGGAAATATCAATATCAGAATATCTTAATATTAAATCGCGAAAACTAACACTTTCCCATTCACCACTTAAATCTACCTTTTTATCATCAATTTGAATAATTAATGTTCCAAAAATATTTTGGACAATCGTCTGCAACATTTCTCGTAATAATTTCATATTATCTTTATAATTTAAATAAGCTCCATATCCCTCAATCATTGTAAAATCTTGCAGATGGGTAGCATCAATCCCCTCATTTCTAAAACATCTACCAATTTCAAAAACTTTTGTAAATCCTCCAACAATGGCTCTCTTCAAATAAGTTTCTGGAGCAATTCGTAGATATAAATCAATATCTAAAGCATTATGATGTGTAATAAATGGCTTAGCAGTTGCACCACTTGCCTTATTATTTAAAATAGGAGTTTCAATTTCAATATAACCTAAACTATCTAAATAAGAACGAAGTTCTTTAATGAAACGACTACGAAACAAAAAGCGTTTTTTCGTATCATCATTAGAAATTAAATCTAAATATCGTTGACGATATAACATTTCTACATCAGTTGCACCATGAAACTTTTCAGGAAGTGGTTTTAATGCTTTACCTAAAAACTCAATTTCACTAGCACGAATTGTTTTTTCTCCAGTATGAGTAGTAAAAACTTCTCCTTCTACACCAATAAAATCTCCTAAATCATAATTAGATTTAAATTCTTGATAAGCTTCTTCCCCAATCATATCTACTTTAATAGAAACTTGAATTTTTCCATAAATATCTGCTATCGTTAAGAAACTCATCTTTCCCATTTTTCTCATTAAAATAATACGTCCTGCTACACGAACACCTGTAGTTTCATCCTCTAAATTTGCAGCATCAACAATTTCATAATTAGTATGAAATCTTTCTGGATAAGGATTTTTTATATTTTTTAGTTTTTCTCTTCTAACTAATTCTTGTTCATTTAACTCTCGCATACCTCTAACTCCTTCTCTTTTAATTCACATCTAACAACTTCTGTATGAGCAATTAAATCATGAACTCCACACCCATCTTTTCGATACATAACCATAAGGACGGATGCAAAAATAACGATATATTGAATAATAGTAAATATATAGGAACCTCCAATATAAACATCTTTACTAGCAAATATTGCAAATAATAATATTAAAGTATTCATTAAAATGGAATTTGCTATTGCAGCACGTAATAATAATTGATTAAGTGTCAACTCTTCCTTTTCTCTAGATTTTACTTGTATCTTCATTACTCGTTTTCCTAATGTTTGACCCTGATGATAAAATTGGAAAACAACATAATATAGAATATATACAAAAATAGTAATAATAGTAGCAATACCACTCTGTTTTGCAATTTCATAACTAATATCCATAGTTTGATTCATATAAGTGCTAGCATCTATTTTCTGTTCTAGATATTGATTCATTATAGTAGTATTTTGAACTGTCAACTCTTCCAATGACTCACTATTGCTAACAGGAAAGATAGCAATAGCAGAAATCAAAAATATTAATACTGCATCAATTAAATAAGCAAGGAAACGCTGTGAAAAAAGGGCTTTTTCAAAAACTTTATTTTCCTTCTTTTCTATGTTTTTTTTACTTGCCTTCTTTGCCATTTATAAACTCCTCCCTATAACTTTCTAATATTAAAATTATATCATGAATCTTCACACATTGATATATTTTCTTTTTGATTTCACCACTTTCAGGGAAACCTTTTAAATACCAAGCAATATGATTACGAATTTCCAAACAAGCAAGTCTTTCACTTTTAAATTCACACAAATACGCTAAATGCTTCAAACACATATCAAACTTATCAACAACACTAGGCTCCACTATTTCACTAAAATTTTTCAAATAAGAAACTGTATTTTTTAAAATCCAAGGATTCCCTAATGCAGCACGACCAATCATAATTGCATCACAACCTGTATCCTTTAACATCTTTAATGCATCTTCAGGACTTTTAATATCACCGTTACCAATAACTGGAATTGAAACAGACTCCTTTACTTGTTTAATAATATTCCAATCTGCCTTACCACTATATCCCTGACTACGAGTCCTAGAATGAATACAAATAGCACTAGCCCCTGCTTTTTCACATTCCTTAGCAATTTCTACCGCATTAATAGAATCAAAATCCCAACCACTTCTAATTTTTACTGTTACTGGAATTGAAATAGCATCAACCACAGCAGAAACCATCTCATAAACTTTTTTTGGATCTTTAAGTAAAAAAGAACCAGCCCCTGCTCGCATCGCAACTTTAGGTACAGGACATCCCATATTAATATCAATAATTGATGCATCATACAAATCAACTAACATCTTAGCAGATTCAGCCATAACATTAGGATTAGAACCAAAAATTTGAATTGCTACTGGAATATCTAACATATCAATACCATTTAACATTTCAAAAGTTTTTTTATTATTTCTAACGATTGCCTCAGAACTTATCAGTTCTGTATAAGCGAGTCCAATTCCCATCTCTGATGCAATTTTAATAAATGCAGGATTAGAAACCCCAGCCATTGGTGCCAAAACTACATTATTTTTTATTTCTATATTTCCAATCTTGAAACTCATAATAATCAACCTTCTAAATTTTAGTGAAAAATATTATATAATGTTACTAATTCCTCACAAACAATTAGCCTACCAATATTACCATCCTTCAAATATAAAATTCCATGCATATAATATCACCCTAACCCTAAAATAAGCATAATATATTATACTAAAAAGAGTAATTTATAAACATGAAAAATTGCTGCTTTACTGCCTATTTTCTTTTATATGAATGATATTTACTTAAGACCTTTTCTGTAAAAGGAAGAACCTCTCTTGCTTCCTTCATACTATCATATTCTAAAATTGCCTTATCACAAATAATAGAATCTACTTCATCATAAAAATGAAAAGGTAAAGAATTTAATAAAAAAGGTCTATCTGCCAAAGCCTCATAATTTTCATTATTAAGTAATTCTAATGCATACAAATCTTCAGGTAAATCTAACATCATATTAACAGAGTAATATACTTCTTTACCTCTACCAATATAATTTTTCTTCTCACCTTTTAATAATAAAAAGTTATTACAATATGATATTTCATTTTCAACATCCCCGAAATAAAAACTAACTAAATTATGGCAAACATAATTACCACTAATATAAAATTTCAAGTATTCTTCAGGATTTAATACGTCAAATAATGAATCCTGAGAAGGAAAACTACTAATCCTATTTAAAATAGTACAATCATCACCAGTTTGCATCATCTGTTCAAATTCATATTTTGAATCAGTATGAATACCATCATCTAAACCTTGATAAGAAAATACATTTTCATGCAATACCCTTTGTAATACCAATTTATCAGTTGTTGCTAATTGATAGAAATGAGATCTTAATGCACATTTTTTTACTCTATCTTGTTTATATTTTTGAATCTTTTCTACATTAGGTTGCAATTTATAAAGTACTAAATTTTCTTTATTTTCATCTAATTTATACAAATTCATTTTTAAACCTCCCTTTAGAAATTTTATCAAAAAAAAAGACCTAATACAAGTCTCTTTAAACATCCAACTCTTTTAACAATTCTGCTTTACTCATCTTAGAATAATTCTTAATTCCTTTTTCCTTTGCCATTTCCCTTAGTTTAGTAACAGACATTGCCTCTAAGTTATCTTCTGACTCTTCAGGCATTTTTCCATTTTTTACTAAATAATCTATCTGTTCTTTTGTAAGAGTTTCATACTCTAATAAAGCATCAGCAATTAATTTTAATAAATCTTTATTTTTGTTAATAATATCTGTGGCTTTTTGGTGACACTCTGTAATGATTTTTCGCATTTCCATATCAATTTCATTAGCAACTTCATTTGAAAAATGTTGACTCTTATTATAATCTCTTCCCAAAAATACGCTACCTTCTTGATGTTCAAATTGCAACGGTCCCAAATCACTCATACCATATTCAGTAACCATAGCACGTGCAATCTTTGTAGCTTTTTCAAAATCATTATGGGCACCCGTTGTAATCTCTCCAAAAATAATCTCTTCAGCAGTACGACCACCTAAAAGTCCCGTAATCTGTTCTAATAAATCAGTTTTAGTAGAACACAATTTTTCTTCACTTGGCACCATCATATTATATCCACCAGCAGAACCTCTTGGAATAATAGTAACCTTCTGAACATCGTTTGCATTATCTAACTTTAATCCAATAACAGCATGACCTGCCTCATGATAAGCAACTAGCTTTCTATCATTTTCACTATATTTATGAGAAGTTTTAGCTGGTCCCATTAATACACGATCTGTTGCTTCATCAATTTCACTCATAGTAATATGCTCTTTATTTCTTCTAACAGCAAGCAATGCTGCCTCATTTAATAAGTTCTCAAGATCAGCACCACTAAAGCCTGGTGTTCTCTTTGCAAGATTGTGTAATGTGATACCCTCTGCTAAAATTTTATTTTTAGCATGAACAGCGAGAATTTCTTCACGACCTTTCACATCTGGTAAATTCACTGTTACTTGACGATCAAATCTGCCTGGCCGAAGAAGCGCAGGATCTAGTACATCAGGACGATTCGTTGCTGCAATAATGATAATACCTTCATTAGCACCAAAACCATCCATCTCAGTAAGTAATTGATTTAGAGTTTGTTCACGTTCATCATGTCCTCCACCTAAACCAGTTCCTCTCTGTCTACCAACAGCATCAATTTCATCAATAAAAATTAAACATGGAGCATTTCTTTTAGCTTGTTGAAACATGTCACGAACACGACTTGCACCCACACCAACAAACAATTCTACGAAATCAGAACCACTAATAAAGTAAAATGGAACATTAGCCTCTCCAGCAACAGCCTTCGCAAGCAAAGTCTTTCCTGTTCCAGGAGGGCCAAATAATAACACTCCCTTTGGAATTCTAGCACCCAATTTTTGAAACTTCTTAGGACTTTTTAAAAAGTCAATTAGTTCTTTTACTTCTTCCTTTTCTTCTTTTAATCCTGCAACATCCTTAAATGTTACTTTATTCTTATCACTATTCAAACGAGCCTTACTCTTTCCAAAATCCATTGAGCTCTTATTTCCTGCCATCTGTCTACTAAAAAAGTAAAAAGCAAACCCAATTAGCAACACAATAGGCAATACATTTACAACAATTAAAAGCAACGAACTAGACTCTGGATCAGCGACAGTAGTCATTTTAAAATTTTGCACTTCAGATGCATCAATAATCTTCTTTATCACCTCTTCGCTAAGTGGAAGTCTAGCAAAGAAAGTTTCTTTTTCTTTATATTTTTTTAATTTTCCACGTACTTCATAAGTTTTTGCTCTATCCCTAGGTGTTATTTCAAGCTTTTCAACAGAGCCATCCATTACACTTTCTATAAATTCATTATAAGTTAAAATATTTACTTTTTGATTCATAACATTAAAACAATAGTAAATACCAATCATAATTAAAAATATAAATACATAAGGAAGCAAGCCTTTTTTCACTGTTTTTTTATTCACAATTTCTCCTCCTATCGATATTTCATTATTATATCATAATTTTCTGATTTTGTTTTATTAAATTTAGACTTTTTTAAACCAGGTAGCCAAATAATTTTTCCAGCTGAATCTACGACAATAGGCCATAATTCTCTTTTCTTAGAATCAATTTTGCAATCAATAAAGATATCTTTAACTTTTTTAGTTCCATTTAATCCTTTTACTGACATTCGATCACCAAATTTTCTAGTTCTAATAATAAGCGGTAATTCTATTTCGCTACTATCTAAACAACATACATAATTACTGTTATCTTCTATATTAGTAACTTTCTCAATTACATGTCCATTGGGAAGTTTTGCATAAGTAGAAAATTCTATTTCATATTTTCCAATAAAATCAGGACATCGTTCTAAATAGCACTCATTATAACTTTTCACGGCCATAACTTCATTTGGTAAATTATAAACTAAATTAGCACGTCTACTTTTAATAAGAGTATACAATAAATCTATATGCTTATCATTTACTAAAATTAAATCATCTTGATAAAATTTTGCCAAAAAAGAATAAAGTATTTCTCTCTGAATAAACGAATCCTCATTTAAAAACAAAGGAATTTGTAATTTCTCATTCTTTACTACCCTAGCAATAGCCTTTCTTGTTTCCTTTTCTATATAACAATTCGCATCATACAATACTTCACTAAATTTAATAAACTTTTTATGGACATTTAAATCTTCTTTTTTTAAAAAAGGTAATATTTCCTTGCGATACCGATTTCTGGTATATTTATTTTGTGCATTAGTTCTATCAATATAATACTTTACATGATGAAGTTGATCATATTCTTCTAATTGTTCTTTGGTATAGGAAATAAGTGGCCTTACAATTCTATAATTATCCTTTTCTATTATTTTATGAAAACCACTATATCCTTGTAGATTAGAACCTCTAGTAATACGCATTAAAATAGTCTCTATTAAATCATCAGCATGATGTGCTGTCATTAAAATATCAGCATGATATTTTTGAACAACTTCTTCAAAAAAACGATAACGAATATTCCGTGCTTCATTATGAAAATTATCTTCTCCATATTTCTCAATCGTTAATGTTTCGAAAACAACATGGTTTTTAGCACATAAATCATTTAAGTATGCCTCTTCCTCTATGCTTTCTTGACGAAGATTATGATTCACATGAACACAAATCAAATATAACTGATATTTATCTCGTAACTTTAAAAGCATATCGAACAGGGCCATAGAATCTGGTCCTCCAGAACAGCCAATCACAATTTTCATCTCTTTCGTAAACAAAAAATTTTTTTCTATATTTAAAACTTCTTTTTTCATTTTTTCACCATCTCTATTTTACCGAATATTATAATTTATCGCAACCTTTATAGTAAATATTTATAATTTTTTATAAAAAAATCGTTGACAAATAAATAAAATATGATATAATATAAGACGCGCTTAAAAAGGGGGAGGAAGATAAAAATGCAACGATATATACAATATAATGTTAGCGATATATTATCTTACTTATTTACAATTATGCTAAACATCACTTATCTTCTAGTAAAATTTACAGTAGAATCTTTTATTAAAGGATATGAAAAAAGCAAATCTTTTGTAACAACTAAATTCATAGAAATCATAGAAAAATTAGAGAAAAAAAGACAACAAAAAGAAATGCAAAAAATAAGACAACAAAAAATAAAAGCTAGAAACGAACAGAAAAAGGCAAGAAGAAAAAGAGCAGAAAAAAGGGTTCAAATCATCGCTAATAGAAGAGTAAGTCATATAGAAAAAATTAAAAATAATACACAAATAATAACACAAGATAATCACAAAAGAACAAAGTGTGAAGAATTTGTACCAATTAGTGAAATGAAAGCAAAGGCATTTGTAAAAGACAGAAATTATTACGAAAACTACTACAAGAACCAGGAAGAAAATATTCATAACAATGACAACATTAATTATTGCGAAAACACTTATATAAAACATATAAATATTTTTGAAGAAAATCTACAAATTCTTGAAAACAAAATCGCTCTAACATTTAATGTAGAGGAAAAACAAAAATTACAAAATCAAGTAACTGTATATCAATTTGCAATACAAGATACAATAATGGATTATCAAAAAACACTTACTAAAAGTAGAAATAGTCAAACACGTCGTAGAAGATAAATAAAAAAAGTAAGAAAAATCTAATATTATCAATTTAAGCAATGAAATTTGAAAAAAGTTTCTTTGCTTTTATTATATCACGAAAAAAAACGCTCTCGCGTTCCTAAATTGAAATTTCAACCGCACCATCAGGTGCGGCTTTTTGATACAATAAA
>CAJUHO010000004.1 GCA_910586195.1 uncultured Bacilli bacterium | reverse complement strand
TTTATTAAAAATAAAAAGACTATTAACAAATTTTACTTTGTCAACAGCCTGAAGTAACGTAAGTTACTTTTTCTTTTTTCTTTTCATTCTATTTTCATTTTATTTGTGATATTATTATAATGAGGTGATGGTATGGCACTTAACAGGAAAAAAGGTGAAAAAGAACTAGAACAGAAAGATATAGATATAGAAGAGGACGGAGAGGTTCGAGAAGTTATAATAGAGACCAAAAGTGGTTTTAATACAATAGAAGTTGTTATTATTATGATAATATCTATTTTATTTGGTGGACTTTTGGGGAGTGTTTTGACGTACACAAGAGGCGTTACTAGTATTAAAGCGCCAAAGGAATTAGAAGAGTTAGTTAGTACTTATAATACAATTGTAGATAATTATTATGGAAACTTAAATAAAGAAGAATTGTTAGACTCTGCTATTAAAGGAATGGTAGATTATTTAGATGATCCGTATTCGGTTTATATGGATGAGGATGCATCAGATTCTTTTAATGAGACGGTAAATGGCAAATACACGGGAATTGGTGCTCAAGTAATGCAGAAGAATGGAAAAATGGTTATTTACAGTGTATTTGAAAACTCGCCTGCAGCAAAGGCTGGGTTGCAAAAGGATGATATTATTATATCGATTGCAGGTACTAAAGTAGAGGGAAAGAGCTTATCCGAGATAACAACAATTTTAAAGGGAGAAAAAGCTGGGACGAAAGTGGCAATGAAAGTAGAACGTGCTGGAAAGGTAGTCAATATTACTTTGGAGAGAGGGGTAGTTGAGCTTTCTTCTGTTGAAAGTAAGATAATTGAAAAGAATAATAAGAAGGTAGGGGTTTTAGCAGTAGATGTTTTCGCAGCTAATACATATAATCAGTTTAAAAAGCATCTTTTAAAATTAGAAAAGAAAAATATAAATTCTCTTATTATTGATGTTAGAGGAAATCCGGGTGGTCATTTAGATCAAGTCACTAAAATTTTGTCACTATTTTTAAGTAAAGATAAAGTTTTATATCAGGTGGAGAATAAAGGAAAAAAAGAGAAAGTTTATTCCGAATCTAAGGAGAGACGTAAATATGATGTTGTAGTAATAACTAATAAATCTAGTGCCTCTGCTTCTGAAATTTTGGCATCTGCTATTAAAGAAGCTTATGGAGGAAAGACTGTTGGTATTACAACTTATGGAAAAGGAACTGTTCAAAAGGCCTTTGCTTTAGAAAGTGGTGCGAGTATTAAATATACGACTGAAAAGTGGTTGACCTCTAAGGGGAATTCAATTGACAAAAAGGGAGTCGTTCCCGATTTTGAAGTGGAACTGTCAGAAGATTATATTAATAATCCAACTGATGAGACTGACAATCAGTTGCAAACGGCCCTTGATATTATTACAAAAGAATAAAACAGGAATTTTCCTGTTTTTATATTAGAATACTATTAACGATTAGCTGTTTTCCTTCATGCTTTGGACTGCAAGTCGTTAGAATTAATTGTTTTTCTTTTTTCTTGTTGATATGGATATATCCCGTTTTATCCTCTTCCCATATTGACGTTACTTGGTAGAAATAATCTTTATTTTGATAATGAATTTTAATAATATCATTTTCTGTTAACTCATCTAATCTTTCAAAATAGGATATATGACTGGTTCCAGAATGTGCTGCGATTATGAGAATGCTTTGCTCTTGATCTGGCAGAGTGGAACTTTTAAGAATTGTTACATTTTCATCTACTTTATTATGATTACTTTCTATTTTATAGAGTGGTTTTTTTAAGTTTATTTTGTCAATCATAATACTGCCTATAATTTCACTATTTGTTGATATAGAATTTTTAACATTAGTATTTGTATATGTTACTTTCTGTTGTTGATTGTTAAAAATTATAAAGCAGGATATACAATAAATTCCTATAATTACAATATTATAGATTTTTGCCTTGTAGTAGTACATATATTCCACCTAAACTATTTAATAATATTATATAAAGAGGATGAGGCGCATTTTTTTTGGTATTAGGGACCTCTATTTTATAATCATATAATTGGTAGTTTAAATTTTGATCTTTATCTGTTATGACAACAGCAAAGTCTTCTACTTTTTTATAATCTTTCGTTGTATTTCTTTGCTTTATAATATAGCTTCCATATGGAAGAATTATTTCAGCATACCCATTTTCATCTGTAGTAATACTGGATATTAATTCGTTGTTATTATTATAAATATCAAATATAATGTTCTGTTCTGGATGAGTGTTTTCTTCTGTTCCAAACTCTTTGTGAATTTGTACTTTCTTTTTGATAATTTCATTAATTAGAGTTAATTCAATTTTTGTCTTTTCTTGATTTATTTCTATACTGTACTCTTTACTATCTAGAAGGTATCCTTCTTTTGTCTCTAATTCTTTTAAAATATAGAATCCATAGGGAATATTTTCTACTTTTGCTTTATTATTTTTATCGATGATTAATTCTTGGATTAATTTGTTATTATTATCATATAAACCATATTTTGTACCAATTAAGACTCCTTCTCCACTAGGCGTTATAGAATTGGTATCCTTATCTATTTTTGTAATCTCTAAACTTGTTTTTTTTACATTAATGGTAAAATTAGCTTTTAAGTCTTTGGCGTTTCCTATGGTCATGATATCCTGCCCTGATGGGCTATAGTAAAATAGTGCTGGACTATCATGTGTATTAGATGACTTTGTCAATTGAAATGAATAGGTTCCCTCCTTTAAGTCCTTTATTGTTAGGTTGTTGTTATTTATTATTATGTTAGAATCATTACTTTGATATTTTTCTAATACTTGATTCATATCTGTAAGGGTAATTTTCTGATTTTCCACAACATTAATTTCTTGATTGTGGAAACTTGGTTGTGTTAAATGATGATTCACAAGATTCCATAATTCTGCTATTTCATTTTCATATGGATAAATTGTAGTACCATCTAAACCATTTGTAAACTCGTATATACCATTTGGTTGTGCTACTTGCCATATTAATTGTTGAGTAATTACATACCATTTTATATCCTCATGTCCTGGATATAAATAACCATAATTGGCAAGTAAGCTCATTTTTAGTAACGCTTCTTCATTTAAATTGTCAAATGTATCAGTTGGAATGAAATCAAGCCCTGTACTAAAACCAGTAAATGGTTCAATACAGTAGGCTACTTTTCCTGTTCCACGTTCTCTAAAAAATCTCGAACGTTGGTAGTAAACTGTAGTATTTAAGGAGCGTCTAGTATATATATTATCTAAAAATTCAGCTTCATAAAAACTACCCGTTTCCGCTTTTACTTCATGTGGGCTCATGATGCTAATAGCAGTAAATGCTATTAGTAACAAAACAATTTTTTTCATATAATCTCTTCCTTTCTCGTTTTGTGGCTAGAAATATAGCATATTAAAGAGATATGTACAAATGTGCAAATTTTCTATTTTGATAAGGAAGGATTGCTAAAATATAAAATTAAATAGCAAAATACTTTATTTTATATATAAAAAAATGATGAAAAAGTAATATTTGACAAAAAAAAAACTACTCTTTATAATGAAGAGTAATTGAGGTGATAGGATGACAGATATTGATATTGCAAGAGGTGCTAATAAAAAGAATATTATGGATATTGCTAAATCGTTAGATATTCCAGAAGAAAAGTTAATTTTGTATGGAAATGATAAAGCTAAGATTCGTCCTTTTTCTGGAGAGAAAGATGGGAAACTTATTTTGGTTACGGCTACTTCTCCTACTCCTTATGGTGAGGGGAAAACTACCGTTAGTATTGGTTTAAGTGATGCTCTTTTTAAACTTAGAAAAAGTGTAGTAGCAGTTTTGCGGGAGCCATCTATGGGACCTGTTTTTGGTATGAAAGGTGGTGCTACTGGTGGTGGATATTCGCAAGTAGTGCCAATGGAGGATATTAATCTACATTTTACAGGAGATTTTCATGCTATTTCTGCTGCTAACAATTTATTGTGCGCTGCTATTGATAATCATATATTAAAAGGAAATGCTTTGCAAATAGAAAAGGTTACCTTTAAAAGGTGTTTGGATGTTAATGATAGAGAATTAAGGGATATTGAATTGAAGAATAGAAACGAAGAGTTTACTATTACCGCAGCGAGTGAGATTATGGCTTTGTTTTGTTTGGCCAGTTCATTAGATGATTTACGAGAAAGACTTGGAAATATTGTTATTGGTTATACAAGAAATAAAAAGTTTGTTTATGCTAAAGACTTAAATATAGTAGGGGCTTTAATGGTTTTATTAAAGGATGCTTTTTTGCCTAATTTAGTGCAAACATTGGAGAATACACCAGTCTTAATTCACGGGGGTCCATTTGCCAATATTGCTCATGGGTGCAATAGTGTAGTTGCTACTAAGTTAGGGCTTTCTGTAGCAGATTATGTTATAACAGAAGCGGGTTTTGGTGCAGATTTAGGAGCTGAGAAGTTTTTTGATATTAAGTGTCGTAGTGCTAAGCTAAAACCAGATTGTATTGTATTAGTTACGACGCTTAAATCTCTTTATTATAATGGAGATGGAAAACTTGATTTTTCTAATTTACAGGCACATATTGACAATCTTTTTCTATATACCAATCATATTATAGTGTGTGTCAACCGTTATGATGGTGACTCAGATGATGATATTGCTAAATTACAAGAGTATTGTCATTCACAAGGTATTTTTTGTGAAGTTTCTGTTGCTTATCGTGATGGTGGAGATGGTGCTATTTCATTAGCGCAAAAAGTATTAGAGCTTACAAAGGAGAATAGTACTTTCCAGCTATTATATGATGATACTTTATCTATTACAGATAAAATCTTGAAAGTGGCACAGGAAATTTATCATGCTAAGGATGTTGTTTATAGCGATAGGGCGAAGGAATCTTTGGCCAATTTGGAAGACAATAATATTGTTAATCTTCCGATTTGTGTAGCGAAGACACAATATTCATTATCAGATGATGCGAAAAAGTTAGGTTCTCCACGTGATTATACCATTACAGTACGAGATTTAGTTTTGTATAACGGTGCAGGATTTATTACAGTATTATTAGGCAATATTATGACTATGCCAGGTTTACCAACCGTTCCAAATTATGAGAAAATAGATTTAGATTGTAATGGAAACATAGTTGGCCTATTTTAGAGTAAAATTAAAAGGATTCTTATCGAATCCTTTTTCTATTTAATGGATATATTCATTTAAGTCCTTTATTTTATGAGTTAATTCTGGCATTTGACAAGTAGGAATAAATCCTGCCTTACTATTAATTACATCTGGAATTCTATTTACGATTGTAGCACAAGTTAACTCTACTGTTTGTGGTTTGTTAATAATTAGTGTTGTATCAGGTTCTCCAATGATAGACCACTCGTTTTTATCAAATTCATCTGGACCATAAACTTTTCCAATACATTCTGTCTCTAAAAGAATACCCTCTTCGGTTTCGCTTGTAACAACGGCACTCATCCCAGTAGCATTTCCCTTTTTTACTATCATGTTTAGTGTAGAAGAGGCAATGTCTTCTTTATATGTTTGAGGAATGCATTTTTGTGTTTGTCTTGTAATATGTAACCCTAGCTTTTCTGCTAGCCAGCCATTAACATTCCACATATAAGATGGAGCGTAATTACTGCTGTTTATTAAGTTTTCTCTTTCTTCATCACTAATGCGATCAATACTTGCAATTTTTTCATCAAATTCATTTAATGCTAAACCTGCTCCATGTGCTTCTGCTAATGCAATTCCATAGTCTTCTACGTTATAAGAAGAGCTTCCCTTGATTTTTGTAATTTTATTAGTAGATGCTGCAAGTGATGCAATTAATTGACCCCAATAGATATCTTGGTAGCCACTTCCTGTGATTGTACAGTTATTTTGTTTTGCTAACTCATCGATTTCTTTTGAGACTGTAGGATTTGAATTAAATGAATAAAAAGCCTCTTCGCAAGTTGTAATAGCGTTGATTCCTAATTTTGCACATAGCATCAAAGAGTCTTTTACATCGTTTAATAGACTCATTGTTTCTATAATACAAATATCTGGTTTTACACGTTTCAATAGCTCTTCTGCATCATCTGTACTAACAACAGTAATGCCTAAATCTTTTCCTTCCATAATGTGACCAATATCTTTTCCAATTATATTGGGATTTTTATCAATGGCTCCTACGACTTCTCCCCCATGTTCTAGAATATAGCGCATAGTAAAAATTGCCATTTTACCAGTACCATATTGTACTGCTTTAATTTTTCTTTCCATTCTATCCTCCTTAATTTTAGACTACTACAAATATAGAATGTTTTCAAGTTATTGATTTTTCTTCTTTACTTAATATTGACATAAAGTATAGTTTTATACAAAAAAACTGCTTTTGCAGTTATGGTGTTTGCGTATTGGATGTATTTTCTTTAGAATCCTCCTTTTGAGTAGTATCAGGTGTTGTAGGTGATGGAGATGGAGATGGAAGCGTAATTTGTGGTTCATAAATTTCAATAATTCCTGTATAGAGTTTGCCATTATAAGTAACAGTGTACTGATAAGAACCAGCAGCATTTACGTTTACATTTGCGAGATTTAATTTGATAGCGATTTTGGCTTCTTCTGGTAAGTTTTCCACAATATAAGTGGAAAGATCAGTCGATAAAGTTGCGCCTTTTGTTAGTTTTAGAGTTTTTAAAGTCATAGTATCAATAGTTGGTAGGGGTTTTTCTTTAATGGTATATGTTCCATTATAAATTTTCTTTTTATAGGTAATTGTATAAGTATAACTTCCAGCTTGTGTAACATTTACGGCACTAGTATCTAGTTTTAACACTTTTCGTATTTTATCATCTAAGTCAGAATCTAAGTAATCATTAATATCAACGCTTAAAGGAGTATTAATTTCGCCTTCCATATCTTTTAGTTTAATCTCTGTCGTTTTAGCCTTCGCAACACGTTTTTGAGTAATCGTAAATTTTATGGTGTTTTGAGGTTCAAAGGTGATGACTAGGGGCATAACGATGCCACTTGTAATACAAACAACGCCTAAAAAGGCGATTGTGGAAATCGTGATAATTCTTGTCTTAGTTTCCATAGCATCCCTACTCTCTACCCTCATTATAGTATACTTCCTTTTTATTCACAAGGAAATTTACTGATTTTATTGAATATTGTGTCAAATTAACATATAATGAAAATATAAGAGGAGAACTAGTATGAGTTTATTTTGGTTTTGTTTATTTTTAGCCCTTTTTATACTAGAAGTTATGACGATTAACTTAGTATCTATTTGGTTTGCAATAGGCGCAGTTTTTGCTTTTTTCACTTCTCTTTTGGTGGATAACTTCTTGGTGGAATTATTTGTTTTTATTATAGTTAGTATTATTACATTAATAATTACAAAACCTTTTTTGAAACGAGTAAAAACAAAGAAGGGAGAGTCTACAAATGCAGATAGGATTATTAATCAGAAAGCTTTAGTAGTAAAAGATATTCGTAAATATGAGTTAGGGGAAGTAAAAGTTTTAGGAAATCGATGGACTGCTATAAGTGATGAGGAATTCTCTATAGGAGAAGAGGTGATTGTTGATAAAATAGAGGGCGTAAAAGTATGGGTGAGAAAGATAGATAACTAATTTTTAAGGAGGAATGTATATGGAAATTGGTTTAATTATTGTACTCGTTATCGTTATTGTTCTGGCTCTTGGAATTAAAATTATTCCACAGTCAAAGGCATATGTTGTGGAGCGTCTTGGAAGCTATGATAGAACTATGCAAACAGGACCTCATTATAAAGTGCCTATTATTGATAGGATTGCTAATGTTGTGAGTTTAAAGGAAATTGTTAAGGATTTTGATCCTCAGCCAGTAATTACAAAAGATAATGTTACTATGCAAATTGATACTGTAGTCTATTATCAGATTACAGATCCTAAGTTATACACATATGGTGTGGAAAACCCTATTAGTGCCATTGAAAATTTAACTGCAACAACACTTAGAAATATTATTGGAGAACTTGAACTTGATGAGACATTAACATCTCGTGATATTATTAATTCTAAAATGCGTTCTATTTTGGATGAAGCAACTGATCCTTGGGGGATTAAAGTAAATCGTGTTGAGGTAAAGAATATATTACCACCTCACGATATTCAGGAAGCAATGGAAAAGCAGATGCGTGCAGAGCGCGAAAGAAGAGAAGCCATTTTAAAGGCTGAGGGTGAGAAGAAAGCTGCTATTTTGATTGCAGAAGGTGAAAAGGAAAGTACAATTTTAAGAGCAGATGCAAAAAGAGAGGCGCATATTCGTGAAGCAGAAGGTGAAGCGGAGGCTATCGTTAAAATTCAGGAGGCTACTGCTCAAGGGTTAAAACTTTTAAAGGATGCTAAGATGGATGAAGCAGTATTAAAACTTAAAAGTTATGAAGCTTTGGTAGATGTTGCCAATGGTCAGGCCACTAAAATTATTGTACCTAGTGAATTACAAAATCTAGCAACAATAGGAACAACCCTTAAAGAGACAATGGGTCAATCTACAAAGATAGAAAAATAATGAATATGGGTTTTACAAACTAGAGGTTATCTCTGGTTTTTGAATTTTTTGGTAAATAAGATAGATGGATGTGATGAATATGGACAAGGGCGTAATAGAGGTTGATAATTTAACAAAAGAATATAAGAAACTAAAGGCTGTGGATGGATTATCATTTACGGTTTATAAAGGGGAAATATTAGGATTATTAGGACCTAATGGTAGTGGAAAATCTACAACTATTAACTGTATTTTATCCTTATTAAACTTTCAGGAAGGTAGTATTAAAATCTTGGGACAGGAAATGAGTCCTAGTGCTTATGATATCAAGAGAAAAATAGGTGTTATTTTCCAGGATGTTGCTGTTTTTGAGGAATTGAACGTAGAGAATAATATTGATTACTTCTGTGGACTTTATATAACTGATAAGGCGAAGAGAAAACAGTATGTGAATGAGGCTATAGAATTAGTAGGATTAAAGGATTTTAAGAAGTTTTATCCAAAACAACTGTCAGGTGGTTTGTTACGTCGTTTGAATATTGCCTGCGGTATTGCACATAAACCAGAAATTATTTTTTTAGATGAACCTACTGTAGCAGTTGATCCGCAAAGTAGAAATCATATATTAGATGGTATTAAAAAATTGAGAGAGAATGGGGCTACTATCATTTATACCACTCATTATATGGAAGAAGTTGAAATACTTTGTGATCGAATTATTATCTTAGATAAAGGAAAAATTATTGCTAGTGGTACTAGTGATGAGTTGAAAAAACTTGCAACGATTTTAGAAAAGATTAGTGTTGAGGTATGCAATCTTGCTCCTAAATATTTAGAAGATATTAGAAAAAATAGCAATGTGAAAGAGGTTTGTTACGATAATCATAATTTAGTGATTACTTATTATAAGGGAAAAAATAATTTAGCAGAGTTTACTCATTATTTGGAAGGGAAAAAAATTCATTATAATCGAATTTTCTCAGAGAGGCCAACTCTTAATGATGTGTTTTTAGAGCTTACTGGGAAAGGACTTAGAGACTGATGTTTATACATAATTTCAAATATAGCTTAAGAATTCTTTTTAAGGATAGGATGCTAATATTTTGGACCTTTGCTTTTCCCATAATATTGGGAACATTTTTTCATATGGCTTTCTCTGATATTGAAAAAAATGAGAAACTGGATGTTATTAATATTGCAATAGTAGAAGATGATACACATAAAGTTAATAATATTTATAAGGCATCATTTGCAAGCCTTAGTGATAAAAACAGCAAAAATAGATTGTTTGATGTTGAATATACGTCACTAAAAAAGGCAGAGCAATTGTTGGAAGATTCCAAGATTAGTGGTTATCTCGTTTTTTTAGAAGATGTAGCTAAAATTTTTGTATCTACTAATGGAATTAATGAGACTATTTTTAAATTTGTGGTGGATGAGATAGCCCAGACAGAGACTATTATGCACAATATTTTTGATACAAAAATAAATGAGTATGCTTTGTCGCTTGAACCACATGAGCTAGAGAAACTAAATTCTTTATATGATGATATTTATAAAGAGGTTCTTAAGATGAGAGAAAATAGTACTGATAGTATTCAAGATGTTAGTAGTAATAATTTGAGCTATACTATGATTGAATTTTATACTTTGATTGCTATGAGTTGTTTATATGGTGGTATATTAAGTATGATAGCAATTAATAAAAATTTACCTAATATGGGGAGCAATGGAAAACGTATTGCTATTTCTCCTACTCAAAAATTCAAATTGATTTTTAGTAGTCTACTTGCTAGTTTTATTACACAGTTAATTGGTGTATTGTTATTGTTCTTATATACTATATTTATACTTCATGTAGATTATGGTAGCCATATTTTCTATGTTATTTTGCAGGCAATTGTTGGTTCTTTTGCAGGACTATCTTTAGGGCTTTTTGTTGCTTGTGTATTTAAAGTCAGTGAAGGGACAAAAACAGGAATTGTTTTATCTATTACGATGCTTGGATGCTTTTTTTCAGGTATGATGGGGATTACTATGAAATATATTATTGATAAGAATTTACCAATTATTAATATTATAAATCCCGTAAATATGATTACAGATGGCCTTTATTCTCTATATTATTATGATACCATGGATAGATTTTATTTAAATTTTGTTCATCTTTTGCTATTTTCATTTATTATGATAGGTTTCGCTTTGGTGGAGCTAAGGAGGCAAAAATATGACAGTATTTAAGGCATTTATAAAAATATTTAATAAAAATAAATCTATTATTATTATGTATTCTGTTATTTTGATATTATTTTCTGTATTTAATATGCAAACATCAGATCATAGTATGTCTTTTTCAGCGGAAAAACCAAATGTTTTAATTATTAATCAGGATGAAAATATTGGAATTACAAAAGATTTGATAAGCTATTTAGAGAAAAATAGTAAAAAAGTAAAGGTAGAAAAGGATGAAGATAAAATTAACGATGCATTGTTTTATCGTGATGTTAATTACGTTATATATATTCCTAGTGGCTATCGAAAAGATTTTCTAAATCATAAAAATCCTAAAATATCTATTAAGAGTACAAAAGATTATTATGCATCACTTGCAGAAATGTTATTGCAAAGATATTTAAAAGTTGCTGATACTTATCTTGCTACTATAGATGATGAAGAAAGTATTATTCGCTATATTCATGATACTTTGAATAAGAATGTAAAAGTAGAGGTAACATCTAAATTAGATACAGGTCATTTACAGAAAGCCAAACTTTATTATAATTTTATGAATTACAGTGTTTTGGCAGGTTCTGTTTATATTATTTGTTTAATTCTTTATAGTTTTAATGAAGAAAAGATTCGTAAAAGAACGAGCATTAGTAGCATGAATTCTAAAAGGTTCAATCAAAGTCTGTTATTATCCAATGGTTTATTTGCGATATTATTGTGGGGATTTTATATCCTACTAAGCTTTTTATTACTTGGTAGTATCATGATGAGTGTTCATGGGGGATTACTGATTTTAAATTCATTTGTTTTTGCCTTTTGCGCTCTTGCACTTTCTTTTCTAATTGGAAATTTAGTGCATAATAAAAATGCTATTAATGGAATTGTAAATGTGCTAGCATTGGGGTCAAGCTTCTTATGTGGTGCTTTTGTACCAATAGAATGGCTACCTAAATTGGTTTTGAATATTGCTCATTTTTTACCATCTTATTATTATATTATGAATAATGAATTAATTGTAACAACAGAGGATTTTTCAATAGGAATGCTACAGCCTATTTTAGTTAATTTTGGAATTATATTATTATTTTCTATTTTATTTATAATGATATCTTATTTTGTTTCTAAAACTCATAATAAAAAAGATTAGATAAAAATGGTGATATGTTAATGTTGGTTGACAAATTTCCAACTGAAATTGGTAGATTGCAACGGACAGAGGCGGTATAATTTTTTGTGAGGTGAAAAGAATGAAAATAGGAGATAGACTTTTAGAACTTAGAAGAACGAAACATTTATCTCAAGAAGAGGTGGCAGATAGACTTAACGTAACAAGACAGACGGTTTCTAAGTGGGAAACTGATCAAAGTATGCCCGATTTTGATAAAATTGTTCCTCTTTGTGAGTTATATGAGATATCGGCGGATGAGCTATTAACAGGAAATCGTTGTAAGGATGAGAAAGGAAAACCGAATGAAAATGTTCTTGAAAAAAGAGCAAAAGGAATTGGTATTGGAATACTGATATATTTTCTGGCTCTTGCTTGGATTATGATTACGATACCAGTAATGATGATGAATCCCATTATTTCTAGTGCCATATTTTTAGTGATATGTGGTATTGCGACTTATAAAATTGTATACACTTGCATGCTTTATAAAGTTGGAAAACCAAAAGAGGAAAGGCAACCAAAACTTTTGAAGCAGATTGTGACACTCATTTATTTAATTACTTTGCTTGTTTATTTGTTTATTAGTTTCTTTACAATGGATTGGCATATTACTTGGATTTTATGGATTGTTGCTGCATTGCTAGAGGAAATAATAAAGTTAGTATTTATGTTAAGAGGTGACAGTCGTGAAAAATAAGGGTTTGATTATTACTTTAATAGTTATTTGTTCTGTTGTTGCTGTTCTTTTAGTAGCAGTAATGATTTTATTAATGAAAGGTTCCCTTAAAATGCCAAAGTTTCATATGATAAATAAGGTGAGCAATCATTTAGTAATGGATGAAGTATATTCTACGATTCCTACCATGGTGAATATAGATTCTACTGTTGGTGATGTTTCATTTAAAAATAGCAGTGATTCTACTGCAAGAATTGTTATCTATGGAGATAAGGAAGACTTTAGTGTAGATTATCTTAATAGTGAATTGAATGTTAAATCAGATAAAAAGAAGTGTCGGTTTTTCTGCATTAATATTAAGAAAAGTAAGATAGATATTTATTTGCCAAAAGATTATGAAGGAAAAATTAATGTTCATAATGATTATGGAGATATTGCTGTCAGTAGATTTTTAAAAGCAGATATGGAATTGTTTGCAGATTGTGGTGATATTTTCGTTTCTGGAGGAAGAGATATTAAAATAGTCAATCAATATGGTGATATAGAAGTAGGTGTGGCTAGGTTATTGAATATTCAAGAAGATTGCGGAGATGTTGAAGTTGATGAAGTAGATAGTATTAAAGCTAAAAATAGTTATGGCGATATTTCCATTAAGAGGGTTTCTCATTATTTAGATGTATCAGATGATTGTGGTAATATTGAAATCGATCATTTAGCTATTAATAAAAATTCAACTATATCAAATAGTTTTGGTGATATTGAAATAGGTAGGACCAATGAAATTTTTGTTGATGCAAAGACAAATTTAGGAGATGTAGATATTAAGCACAATCATAGGATGTCAAATATTACTTTAACAGTTAGGAATGATTGTGGTGATATTGAAGTAGATAATTAATAGAAAACTGTTTTGACAGTTTTTTTTTGTTGTGATAGAGTGTTTAATAGAGGTATAAAAATGATGAAAAAAATTAAAAATATTGCTATATCTTTCATTTTTTTAATAGGAATTGTAGTAGCCTATTTTCAGACTGATTTTGAAAATTTTAGTATGAAAATAGAATCAGCGCAAGGCGAAGAAGCGTATACAGTTGATACTATACCACCTTATAGTGGAAAATCTTATGTTACTTTAAATGATAACTTGCCACAATTTTCTGAAGATGAAATATCTGCTGCTTCTTATGAAAAGTATAGTGATTTGGATTCCTTGAAAAGATGCGGAGTTGCTCTTGCCAATATTGGAAAAGATCTTATGCCAACAGAGGAACGTGGCAGTATCGGAATGGTTAAACCGTCTGGCTGGCATACAATAAAGTATGATATTGTAGAGGGGAAGTATTTATACAATCGTTGTCATTTGATTGGTTATCAGTTGACAGGAGAAAATGCCAATGTAAAAAACTTAATCACTTGTACTCGTTATATGAATACAGAGGGAATGCTTCCCTTTGAAAATCAAGTGGCTAGCTATGTAAAAGAAACAGGTAATCATGTTTTATATCGAGTAACTCCTATTTTTTCTTCCGATAATTTAGTAGCAGAAGGAACTCAGATAGAAGCAATGTCGACAGAAGATAAAGGAGAGGGGTTATCTTTTAATGTTTTTGTTTATAATATTCAACCAGGAGTTGTAATTGATTATCGTACAGGGAATAGTTGGCTAGAAGAATAACAATGATATGAATTATAATACATTAATTGAATTGTTTATAAATTAATAAAAATCGTAGTTTTTAACTTTTGATTTATTTTTACAATATTGATATCTTTCTTCCAATGGTACTTCTTTGCAAATGGACTCTAATTCAGCCTTTAATCGTAATTCTTTATCAGATATTAACCAAATAGATTGTTCATAGTCGATATATTGTTGCGAGGTTTCATTATATACCTTTTTTGGTATTTGAAAAATTTTAAAATCATGTAAAATATAATCATAAAATGTTTCATAAATGTTAAATTTAGAGGTAGTAATGGACCGATAAAGCTGACTTTCTACAGAGTCATAATTACAAAATTGGACTAGAACTGATTTTAAAGTGACATCTCGTCCATACCAATTTTCCTCAATATTAGGAATGCCAGTTGTTTCTGAAAAATCAACATATTCGTTTCTTTCGTCCCAAATGGATTTGTTGCTCTTATAAACATTTATAAAATATCGGACTAGATCTAGTCTCATTTGTTGTTCCTGGTAATTTACATCATATTCTTTGGTAAGTAATGATTTTTCCCAATTGATTAAAATACTTAACAATTCTTCTTTACTATAATAATTTATTTCGTCTTGATCAGGGTGCATATATGCTTGGAAAAAAGGAATAACGAATCCACCAGCATGTGCAACAGCGGCATAACTATCTACATCAAAAAGCGTACCACTTGGTGTAATATATGTGCCATCTCGTCCATATTTATGAAATTTACTTATTTTTCCATACTGTTCTATATCTTTATCATAAGAATACGTCATAAACTTCTTTCTCCTTTTTTATATTTAAACTATTATAACACAGGGAAATTTAATTTTATGCATCAATCGTTATTTTTAACTAGTATAAATAAAATAATGAATTCGTTTAAAGTTTATAAGATTATACTTAATTAAAATTGTTTATTTTTCTTGACAAGTGTTATACACTGTTATAATATAGTTGTAACAGTTAAGGAGGCTTTATGCGAATCGTTATTAGTAATAGTAGTAATATACCGATTTATGAGCAGGTGCAGCAAAGTATTATCAATCAAATTATTTCAGGGGAATTACAAGAAAATGATATTTTACCATCTATTCGTAGTTTGGCTAAAGACCTTAGAATTAGTGTTATGACTATCAAGAAGGCTTATGATGAATTAGAAGATGCTGGTTATATTATTACAGTTCATGGAAAAGGAAGTTTTGTATCTCCTAGGAATTTAGAATTTATTAAAGAACAGAAGTTAAAAGAGATGGAAGAGTATATTGAAAAGATAATAGAAATTTCTAATCAGTATCAAATAAGTAAAAAAGAAGTGCTTGATTTATTTGAGTTAATTTATGGGAGTGAGTATGATGAATAAGATAATAGAGATTGAAAAATTAGTAAAAAGGTATGATTCCAAATTTGAACTTAATATAGAAAGTTTAGGGATTGAAGGTGGAATGATAATTGGATTAATTGGTGAAAATGGCGCAGGAAAGACGACATTTTTAAAATCACTTCTAAATATAATACCAGTCAATCATGGCGATATAAAAATTTTTGGGAAAGATATAAAACTTGAGGGAAATTTTATTAAAGAAGAGATAGGCTTGGTTTTAGATAATATGTTTTTTCCTGAAGTTTTAACGCCAAAGGATATTGATTTAGTAATGAGAGATGTTTATAAAAATTGGGATAGTAATATTTATGATCAGTATTTAAGTAATTTTCAATTGCCTAAATCTAAGATGATTAAGAACTTTTCAAAGGGAATGAGAAAAAAATTAGAGATTGCAACAGCGTTATCACATCATCCTAAACTGCTTATTTTAGATGAGGCGACTAGTGGACTAGATCCTGTTGTTCGAGGGGAAGTTTTGGATATATTTTTAGATTTTATTCAGGATGAGAATCATACTATTTTGTTTTCTACTCATATTACAAGTGATTTAGAACATATTGCAGATTATATTGTCTTTTTAGATAAGGGAAAAATTTTGTTGAATCAAAGTCGTGATGAAATAATGGATGGATATGGAATTTTAAAATGCGATACGGATTCTTTTCAAGAAATTGCCAAAGAAGATATTATTTGCTATAGAAAAAACAGTTATGACTATGAGATTTTGGTAAAAGATAGGGATAGGATGAAGAAAAAATATAAAAAATTTGTTGTGGATAGAGTGACCATTGAAAAAATGATGGTTCTAATGATAAAGGGGGATAGAATTTAATGTGGGGTTTTATTAAAAAGGATATTTTGATAATAAAGAATAGTATGAAATCTTTTTTTCTCTTTTTTCTGTTCTTTCTATTTATTGTTTTGAAAGATGAAAATGCACTTATTTCTTTAACATCATTTATGGGTACTATGATGTTTATGTCAACATTTAGTTATGATGAATATAGTAATTGGAATGCTTATGCTTTGGCTCTTCCAAATGGGAATAGGTCTTTCGTTAAATCGAAGTATGTTGCGAACTTGCTACTGTTGGCAATTGTGGTGGTAATATCTACGGGTTTATCTTTAGGATATGCTGCTATTAAGGGAACATTTCATTTGCAGGAGACTTTTTCACTAATGCTTATTTGTATCTTTGCATTAACTCTTTTGCAGGCATTTCTTTATCCTTTTATTTTCCGCTTTGGCATAGAAAAAGGTCGTATTGCTATTTTTATATTAGTATTTGCTTTAATTGGGTTATCCTCTATTTTTGTGGATAAAGTAAAATCGCTAATACCTATAGGTGTTTTTACATGGTGTAGTCATTACTGGGTAATTATTGTAATAGTGATTATGATTTTAGCACTTTATGTATCCTATCGAATTTCAGAATATGTTTATAGGAAAAGAGAATTTTAAATAGGAAAAGCTGTCTGTTTATGTTAGAATAGTGACTGGAGTTGATAAATATATGAAAAAACAAGATAGTTGGACATCTGAATTTCGAAAGATGCGTTTTTATGAGAGACAGAATAGAAAAGAAGAAAAGTATTATAACAATTCTACATTGATAGAGCCTTCAGAGTTTGATAACATTTTTTCTTTGGAAGAGGAAGTTCCACGTACAGCCATTGCTATAATGTTAGATTTAGATGGAACATGTGATGGAATAGATGCTGAAAAAGCGAAGATTTTTATAAATCAAATATCACAGTTGAGACAGCAATTTAATGCTTCTGTAGCAACCATTTCCATTTCTACGCATTACTATCATTTTGATCGAATAAAGGAAGTTTTGTCTATTATAGAACCTCACTTGGTTGAAGGTGTTGAGTTTGGGGAAAGCTTTTATTTTGGTGGTAGTTATGATTACAATCAAGATATGGATTATCCACATAATCCTAATTTTAATATGAACAAGCTAGAAACTTTTGCAAAGTATTATATTAATACAGATTTTTATTTCAATAAATGGTTTGCCATTATCGATGATGGGATAGAAGAAGATGTATATAAAGAGTATCAAGATAGACGTCCAATGTTTTTATGTCGTCCTTCACAGAACTGTGAAAGCAGGTACAATAATTTAATGAAATATGATACTACTACTTTTGGATTTGATGGTGTCGTTGAAGGAATGAAGGAATATATAGAGTCTGTTAAAGGCTTATCGGCAGTAGCAGTTTTATTGGAACAAAAGAATATGATGAGACATCTATCTTGTTGGGAACTAGGAGACAAGGTAAGAGGCAGAGAATATGCTTTTGTAGAACGTTATTTAAGAGAAGGTTATGCCGATGAAGATGATTATCGAGATATGGTTCACTGGTTAAACTATACGGCTCATTATCAAGAGTCTCCTACAGAAAATGAAAGAGAAAATCTTACAAATATTCTTAATCTAACAGAGAAACACTTTTCGGAAGGACAAGAATATCCGAAAAAAAATTCAAGAATAACACAAGTAAAAACACTGAAAAAGTCACTTTTAGGAGAATAATAATAAAAAGAGAGGAGCTTCATTATGTTAGAAGTAAAGAATTTAAAAAAGAAGTTTATAAAATATAATGATAAAAAAGAAAAACAGGAGTTTTACGCCGATAATGGTATTACTTTTCAGGCAAAGGAAGGTCAAATTATTGGAATTTTAGGTCCTAACGGAGCGGGAAAGACAACTTTACTTCGTATGATTGCAGGGATATTAGAGCCAAGTGACGGAACGATTTGTTTTGATGGTCTAAATTATAAGCAAAATGAGATTGAAATTAAAAAGAAAATTGCCTATCTTTCTGGAAATACCAAAATATATCGTACGATTACTACTTATGAACTATTAAAAATGTGTTGTGATTTTTATGATGTTGATTGCAAAGAGGGAGAAAAACGGATAGAAGAAATTGTTGCTATTTTAGACATGAAATCTTTCCTATATCAAAAAATTGAGAATCTATCTACTGGTCAAATGCAAAGAGTAAACATTGCTAGATGTTTGGTTCATAATCCTAAGTATTATATTTTAGATGAGGCGACTAGTGGATTAGATATTATTTCCAGTCAGATTATACTAGACTTTATAAAGAAAGAAAAAAAGAATAAAAAAACGATTCTTTATTCTACTCATTATATGGAAGAGGCAGAGAATATTTGTGATTATGTTCTTATGATTAATGAGGGAATTGTTATAAAGGAAGGAACACCAGATGAAATTAAAAAGTCAACTAAAACATCAAACCTTCGTGATTCGTTCTTTGCTTTGATTGGAGGAGTTAACCATGAAAAATAATGTTTTCAATATATTGAAAAAAGAGTTAAGAGAAACTTTTCGTGATAAGAAATCTCTTACTATGATGTTAATTATTCCTATTATGATTCCACTTTTAGTAATTGGAATATCTGCTTTATTTGAGTCAGAGATTAATAAACCAGTGACAGAATATAATAAAATTGGATTTGATTATGAGTTGAATGATGTTGAGAAGAAAATTATAAAAGATTTGGAAATTGATCCCGTAAATAAGAGTAGAAAATCTTTGCAAAAAGAATATGAAGAGGAAAAGATTGATTTATATATTACAAAAGATAATAATCAATATGTGATTCATGGTACGAATAATGATACTACTGCTTATGCCACTACCTTAGCAGAGGGTTATTTTTCTGCTTATAAGGAATATTTACAGAAGGAATATTTAGAAAAAGGAGATATTCCAGTTGATGATATAATGAATATTATTACTTTAAAAAAGGATATTGTGGAAAAGGAAAACTTCTATGCTAATTATATTACGAGTTATGCTTTTTTGTTTATTATAATGGCTATTACTATTTCTGCTACTTATCCAGCAACAGATGCTACGGCGGGAGAACGTGAACGTGGAACATTGGAGACACTGCTTACTTTTCCAATTAAAAGTAGAGATATTATTGTCGGAAAATTTTTAAGTGTTTCTTTTTCTTCTATTGTTACAGGTATGATTAGTTTAATTTTGATGGTGATATCCTTAATAGTTGCGAATCAAAGTTTTGATATTTATAAAGATGTTAATTTGATGCTTTCGCCTGCAAGTTTTGTTTTTGCTACAATTGTAATAGGTGCTTATTCTTTCTTAATTAGTGGATTATGTATTGCAATTGCTAGTAAGTCAAAGAGCTTTAAAGAGGCACAAAGTGCTTTGACGCCTCTTACGTTTATATCGTTCTTTCCAAGTTTCATAGCGTTTATGATGGAACTTAAAATTGGAGTTGTTTCATCTTTAATTCCATTTTTGAATTTTACTTTACTTTTTACAGATATTGTTAATGGTAATTTTAATTTGTTATATGTCTTATTAGTGGTGTTATCTACTGCGATTACTATTTTCTTGGTACTAAAGATAATTATTAGTCAATATAAATCAGAAAAAGTATTATTTGTAAATTAGTTTTGTATTTGCCTAGAATTTTACTAGGCTTTTTTAATCTTTATATACATATAATTACTAAGGTGATAATATGATTCATAAATATAAGTTTTTTCTATTATTAATGAGCTTTTTTTGTATTTTTCTAATACAAATAGCGGACGCTTCCTATCTTCCTTTAAAAGGTATAGTAATAACCGTAGATCCTGGGCATGGTGGTAGGGATCCTGGAACACGATATGGCAAAATTTTAGAAAAGGATTTAAATTTAGAAATATCAAAGGTTTTGAGAAATACTTTGTTGCAACAGGGTGCTGTTGTATATTTAATTCGAGAAGAAGATGAGGATTTATCCAGTAAATGGGATAGTGCAAAAAAAAGAGGGGACTTATATCGCAGAATTTTATTTATTCAAAAGGTGAAGAGTGATTTATATTTATCAATTCATCTGAATTGGTATAATAATTCTTATCATCAAGGAGCAGAGGTTCTCTATAATAATATTAATCCCAAAAATAAAATACTTGGAGAAAAAATTATGGAAAACTTTAGAAAGGATACATATACAAAGCGGAAATTAATTACGACAGATTTGTATTTGTACCGGAATACACGTGTACCAGGAGTTTTGATTGAGTGTGGTTTTTTATCAAATCCTAATGAGCGCTATTTATTACAAACTGAAAAATATCAACAAAAGGTTGCAGCAGTAATCACAAATGGAGTAGTAGAATATATAGAAGAAATAAAAAAAGATACCAAAGTATCTAGATAAAACGTTTAATAATAACATTAGGGTAATAATAATGAATAATATCAGCATAGTTACAGCCACTATCTGCGATTTCATTGGCTCCAAATTCGCTAAGTCCTAAACTAATACCATATCCTCTAGTAATAAAACGAATGTTATTTTCATTGATAATGATTGTAATATCATCAGAGGGTAAATTCAACAGTTGTTTGAAAGCAATCCCATCCATGATTTCTTTACCAATTTTAATACTTTTTATCCGGTTATTATCTGTTAATGATAAGATTTCCATATTTTTGATGCTTTCTTTTTTTTGTTTAAATATTTTTTCTAATTGTGTATAATCATAATCAGTTACTTTTAAGAATAAGGGAGATGCATAATCCCATAAACTTGGTCTTCTTTCAAGATATGGAAAATCGGGATCTGCTGATGTATAACCATTACTACAAACATGAATAAATGGGGTAATATATTTACCGTCATATGTGACAAATTCTCGGTCTGTTTCTTGTATGGCCTTCAATAATTTATGATATGTAGAATTATAGTCATGAATCCATACTAGCTTATAATAAGATAGTGGTTTGTATATTTGATAACGATTAATGGCCATAATTTTTTTGTTTTCTTCCATTTCTTTGAAAGCATACGTTCGATATAGTACTGTTAACGCTTTAAGTGTTTCGATATTCATACTGATAGTAGCATTCGTTGCTAAAACACCTAGCAAATATTCTTTTAAAGTCATTTCTACGACAATATGATTTTCTAATTCTATTGTAATTAAGTATTGTTGATCACTATAATCATGAGTTTGCTTGATTAATTCGACGTCTTCATTTTTTTCTATATCGACAGTTTTAACAATAATACCATCTATAATCAAAAAGGCTTTTCGTCCTTTAAAATCAATATTGTTATTTTTTATGAAGTTTTTTGTCCTTCTTTTAATATCAGTATCGTCCGCTTCTACCCCTAATTCTTTTGAAAATTCATAGGCCATTGTTAGATATAGATAAAGAACATCTTCGTCATTTACTTTTTTTATTTCGTATCTGTAAAACATAATATCACCTGATTATATTATGTTTCTAAATTTAGTGATTTATACGGGATTAATACTTAAAATATTTAAAGTTTAAATCTAGTTTGCAGTCAAGTCCACTGATATAACTTTTATTTGTAAAAACAGAAGTTAGACAAATATTTTCTCCATTAAAATACTGATCTAGTTTTTGAATGATATTTTGGCAATCCGTAAGAGCTTTTTGATAAAGCTCATCAAAGGACTCCCTACTTTGTAAAGATTTTTTAGAAGGATAACACCATGTATGATGTTCATTGTTTAAAAAAATCTCATTTTCTTTTAGTGAAACATGGTAAGATAATGCTTTCATTTTAAAGCACTTTTTAGGTGTGAAGATATCAAGTGTTTGGTAGAAGAATTTTTTGATACCGAATGAATCATACCGAAATAATTGTAGAAAGATTGCCATTTCTTGAAAAGAACGTTGATAAATAGTAGCCATATTTTCTAGATGATATGTTTTTAGATAAGCGTGATTAATGGTATTTTTTAAAGGCTCTGAAAAAATGGGTTTTTCAAATAGAAATTCTTTCATAGAAAATGTATATGGATTTTGCCCAGTTCTTTTTTGAACCATGTACATATCTAAGTAGGATTCCATGATGGCATGTTGATTGTTGTATTTATAAGTTTCCTTTTTTGTCTTATCGAAAAATCCTGTTTGGTAAATGACAAATGGATGGATGGTACTATCTAAGACATAGTGAGTAATACTTCCATAAAGGTAAGCTAGAATTTCTGGATTTTTTTCGTAGTGATTTTCTTTTATGTAAGTAATTAGGTGAATAAAAAAACGTTGAGTATCCGTATTATGTAACATTTTTTGTAATGGCCTAACACTTTTTCCGCTTTTTAGACTTAAAATATGATAGAACATTAGGGGGTCACTGCCTTGTGCAAACATCATAAGTTTTTTTAAAAAGGGACTTAAAAGTTGTTTTTTAGCAGAGTCAAAAGAGTTATATAAGTCTTGTGCAAAATAGGCATGTGTAATACTAGCTGGCATATTTTTCCTCCTTTTGGCATTATAACATGTTTCATATAATTTTCATATTTTTATAAATAATTTTGTGGTATAATTTAATATAGGTGACGTATAATGGTAGAAAAAAAGTTTAAAAATTTAGACGAACAGCTAGAGATTTTAAAGTATAAAGGATTAGTAATTCAAGACGAATCATTTGCAAAAAAGATTTTATTACGCGAGAATTATTTCTTTATTAATGGTTATCGTTATCCTTTCTTCATTTCTAATTCTAATAAAAAATATATAGAAGGAACTAGTTTTGAAGAGTTATATAGTCTTTTTCTATTTGACCGTGCATTTCGAAATATTATATTTAAGAATTTATTGATTATCGAAAATAATTTAAAGTCTATTACTTCTTATCAATTATCGAAAAAATATGGTTATCGAGAAAGAGATTATTTAAAAAATAAAAATTTTACAAGTAAACCTGAAAAACAACGCCAAGTAAATGATTTAATTAAAAAGATGAAGAGGCAGATACGGGTCAATGGACAACAACATACTGCTACTCAACATTATGTTAGTAATTATGGATATATTCCGATGTGGATTTTGGTGAAAGTTTTATCTTTTGGAATCGTTAGTGAAATGTTTACTGTATTAAAAAAAGAGGATCAACAGGAAATTTGTGAGATTTATCGAATTACTAGGGATGAGATGATTACGTATTTGCCAATTCTTGCAAACTATAGAAATCTTTGTGCTCATGAAGATATTGTTTATGATAATAGGACACAGCGATGTATTGATGATACAATATACCATCAAATATTAAAGATTGAGAAGGAAAATGGTGAATATTGCTATGGTAAAAATGATTTGTTTGCTCTCATTATTATTATGAAACAGGTGCTTGATTATGAGGATTTTTTGAATATGACTTTGGAACTGGATAGAACTATTAGTAATTTAGCGTATAATTTGAAAACAATTTCTATTGATAAGATAATGAATTTAATGGGATTTCCTGCTAATTGGACAGAATTAGCGACGATTGAGAGGAGTGTAGATATTAATGAATAAAAGTGTAAAAACGGTTTTTATAGTGATTGGATCTTTCGTGGTAGGGGCAGTTTTGACATGTACTGTTTTTAAGTTTAGCCCCCTTATGGACTCTATGTTAAAAACTACAGTAGTAAAAGAAAATGGTAAGGTTATTGTAGAGGATGGTTCTTTGGCTGATGCTGTAGAAAAGGTTTATGATGCTGTTGTGTTAATACAGGGTTTTCAGAATAATCAATTGGCGTCTACTGGAACAGGCTTTATTTATAAAACAGATAATAATAAGGCTTATATTATGACAAACCATCATGTGATTTCCGATATGTCTGATATTAAAATAGTATTATCTGATGATACAGAAATTAGCGGTAAGGTATTAGGTTCTGATGAGTACTTAGACTTAGCCGTTATTAGTGTGGATAAAAAACATATTAAGGCAGTTGCAACCATTGGGGATTCTACGAAGATGCGTTTAGGAGATACAGTTTTTACGATTGGTTCCCCACTTGGATATAGTTATCGTGGTAGTGTTACTGCTGGTCGTCTTTCTGGAAAGGATCGTATGGTTTCTGTTAGTGTAGGAAACTCTAATAGTAATGATTGGGTTATGAGGGTGTTACAGACAGATGCTGCTATTAATCCAGGAAATAGTGGTGGACCATTACTAAATTCTAATGCTGAAGTAATTGGTATTAATTCTATGAAACTAGTACAAGAAGAAATTGAAGGTATGGGTTTTGCCATTCCTATTGAGTATGCGATGAGCCATATTGATTCCCTAGAAAAGGGTGAAAAGATTGAATGGCCTGTTTTGGGAATCAATATGATTAATGTGGAAGATAATGACAAATATCGTAATCCCTATAGAATAGATGACGCTATTAAGATGGGAGTTATCGTTGTGAAAGTAGTAGAAAAAACGGGTGCTGCTAGTTCTGATTTAAAAGAGGGTGATGTCATTATTGCAATTAATGGAGAACAAGTAGCATCATCTGCTTATCTACGTTATGAGCTTTATAAATATAAAGTGGGAGAAGAAATTGAGATTACTTATAACCGTGATGGAAAAGAACATAAAACGAAGGTTAAACTTAGTAAGGGTGAATAAGAATTGTAATCTTTGAACTATTGATGGTAGAAAATCAATAGTTTTTTTGTAGTTATTATATTATGTCGTCATTTCAGTAAAATGATGTTATAATGAGCATAGAGAAGAAAGGGTAGATGGGGTAGGTAGTAGAAAGAAGTGTTTAAAATGAAACAAAATATAAAAGAAATAGAGAAAGAATTGTGGATTGCAGCAGATAAAATGATTGGTGGTCTATCGATTACTAATTATAAATTTGTAGTGTTGGAAATGATCTTTTTAAAGTATATCTCTTCTACCTTTGAAAAAAAGTATAAATTTCTTGTACAAGATGGGTACGGTTTAGAAGAAGATAGAGATGCTTATATGGAAGATAGTATTTTCTTTGTGCCAGAAAATGCGAGATGGGATTATATTGTAAAGCATTCTAAAGATTACAATATTGGAGAGATTTTAGATAATGCACTAGATTTAATAGAAAAGGAAAATCCATCCCTTAAAGGAGTGCTATTTAAGATATATAATAGTCCAGATTTTAGAAGTGTAAATTTGGGCGAGATTATAGATTTGTTTACGAATTTAGATTTAGAGTCTCATGATGATTCTTTGGGACAAATATATGAATATTTTTTAGAGAAATTTGCTAGTAAAGATGGAAAAAGGGGAGGAGAATTTTATACACCATCCAGTATTGTTAAAACGATGGTGGAAATGCTTGAACCAAAGGGAGGAAGAATATATGATCCTGCTTGTGGCTCTGGTGGTATGTTGATTCAATGTGTTAAATATATAGAGGAACATAATGGAAATGTCCGAAATGCTTCTTTCTTTGGGCAAGAAAAAAATCCTACTACTTGGAAATTAGCGAAGATGAACTTGGCCATTCGATCTATAGAGGGGAACTTAGGAGAATTTGCAGCGGATACATTCCATGAAGATTTACATAAAGGTTTAATGGCAGATTTTATATTGGCCAATCCTCCCTTTAATATGGGAGATTGGGGACAGGACTTGTTGTTAAATGATTGTAGATGGAAGTATGAAATTCCTCCAAAGAAAAATGCGAATTATGCTTGGTTGCAACATGTAATTTCTAAATTGTCTGGAGTAGGAAGGGCAGCGATTGTTTTACCTAATAGTGCTTTAACATCGAGTGGGCGTGAAGCTTTTATTCGCAGTAAATTGGTGATAGATGATTTAGTGGACTGTATTGTTGCAATGCCATCTAATTTGTTTTATTCAGTTACGATTCCTTGCTCTATTTGGATATTAAATAAAAAGAAAAAACGGAAAGGCCATACTTTATTTATAGATGCTACTGGGTTAGGTTCTATGATTACTAGAAAATTAAGAGATTTTTCTAGCGAAAATATCATGAAAATTGCAAATACATATCACGATTATCAGAACACTAAGAATTATGAAGATGTCTTAGGATTTTGTAGAGATGCTACCCTTTTAGACATAGAGGAAAAAGATTTTTTATTAAATCCAAGCCAGTATGTTGGTATGAAAAAATCTCAAGTTGATGCTTCTTTTTCAGAAGAGAAAATGGCAAAGTTAATAGAAAAATTAGTAGCTCAAATGGAAGAAGCTCAACAGCTAGATGTAGAACTGAAGAAAGTATTGAGGGATATTGGCTATGGAAATGATTGAGATATTTTTTGATACTAGTATTTTAAAAGAGAAGAGCATAAAAGATTATTCTATGTTTACATTTGGTAGAAATTATTTGGAATTTATAGATTTTATAAATACGAATGATTTAAGTGATAAATGTCATATTAATGTTACTGAAATTGTGATGAAGGAATTAAAGTGTCAGATTTGTGAAAAGTTTGAAGAAGATGATAGTAATTATAGGGAATTACTTAGTAAGTTCCGGGTATTTTATGGTATTGACGAACCTGAGAAGGTAAAGGACTTTGAAACGGGATTAGATAGAAGAATTAATGATTATCTAGAACAGGAAAAGATAAATATGGTATTAATTCCAAAGGAACGGGATACCCTTAATAATCTTCTTGATAGGGCTATCTATAAAAACAAACCTTTTTCTGGGAAAAATGGTGAGTCTGATAAGGGTTTTAAGGATGCTGTACAATGGGAATCAATGCTACAGTATGCTGGTAAAATAGCAAGTCAGAAGTTTTTGTTTTTAACAAAAAATAAAAATGATTTTCCTGAAGAATTGAGCGATGAATTTGAAAGAATAACAGGTAAAAAAATAGAGATTTTTTATGAATTGGGGGAACTGCAAAATAGGCTTCTAGAAATTAATCAGATTCAATCTAATTATCTATTAGTAGATGCGAATATTGATTCTTTGTTAGATAGTGGAGAATTATTTGATATAGTGAATGAAAAAATCAAACTATATTACAATTTTGAAGTTAATTCTATTGTTAATTATAGTGATTTAATTGATCAGAGTAATAATAATTATAGTTTTAATATTGAAGTGGTAAAGGATGAAGAAAATTTGCCCTTTCATATTGAGTGTCGGTTGGATAAGGATGGTAACATTAATATAGATGATGTTATCATGATTGCGTAGGTGAGTATTATGTTAAAAAAATTAAAAGATGAGTGTTATGTTGTAATGGGACAGTCTCCTAGTTCTACTTCCTATAATCAGACTGGGGTAGGATTTGCCTTTATGCAGGGAAGGAAGACTTTTGGTAATAAATATCCCAAAATAGAAATGTGGACAAGTACTCCAACAAAAATTGGTAAAAAGGACAGTGTGTTATTGAGTGTTAGAGCGCCTGTTGGTGATATCAATATGGCACCTTGTGATTTGTGTATAGGTAGGGGACTTGCTTCTATTAAGATGAAAAATGGTCATAATCAATATTTGTATTATTTACTTAAGAATAATGTAGATAAGGTAAAGAAGAAGGCATTGAATACTGTGTTTGAAGCGGTAAATAGAAGCGATTTAGAAAATTTAATTCTTGACTTTCATGATGAGACTACACAAATTAAGATTTCTAAGGTTATGTCTTATATCGATAAAAGAATAGAATTAAACAATCAAATGAATGATAGTTTATATGAGATAGGTATGAATATATATCAGAAAAATTATTTGGAGGCGGGAATAAAAAAGTTTAGAAAATTAAGTGACTTTTTTCCTGTTGTTACTGGTAAATGTGATGCTAATGATAGTGTTATGAATGGTAAATATCCGTTTTTTACTTGTTCCCATAATACTTTAAAAATAGATAGTTATAGTTTTGATGCTAGTGCTATATTGCTTTCTGGAAATGGCGATTTTAATGTTAAATTTTATCGAGGAAAATTTGATGCTTACCAAAGGACTTATGTATTAATTCCCTATGATCAAAAGCATTTAGGATTTCTTTATTTTAGTATTCAATATAACCTGAAAGATTTAACGGCCAATTATCGTGGTTCTGTTATCAACTTTATAACAAAAGGATGTATTGAAGATTATCAAATTCCCGTTTTGCAAAATGAAAAGGTTGAGGATGCTTTTAATAAAATCCTTACTAAAATAGAGAAAAATAATCAAGAAAATGAGGTGTTATTTCAACTACGAGAAGCCTTGTTACCTAAATTAATGAGTAACGAAATTGATTTGACATGGATTTAGATGCTTGTTATAACAATGAAATAGATAATTAACTTATAGAAAGAGGTGTGATAAGAATGCCTACAGAAAGGGATATAAATATTTTGACGGTTAAATTTTTAAAAAGTTTAGGCTATTCTTATATGCCTGGAGAGTCTATTCCAAGAGATTACTCTGACGTTATATTAGAAGCAAACTTGGTAGATGCCTTGTTTAGAATTAATGAAGATTTAACTGAAGAAGTGATAAGGGAAGCAGTACGAATTATTAAAGATTTTAATCAAAATAATTTACTAAATAATAATAAAATATTTAGTGAGTATTTGCATACTGGTATTCGTGTGGCTGAATGTATAAATGAAGAGACAAAGTACCATACTGTTAGACTTATAGATTTTGATAATGTGAACAATAATGAATTTTTGGTTAGTGATCAATTTACTATAGTGGATCATAGTGTAAAAAGACCTGATATTATTATTTTTATAAATGGAATGCCAGTTGTAGTTTTTGAATTGGGAAGTATGGCATGTGGAAATGTCAATTTGGAAAAATCCTATCAAAGGCTAAAAGGATATATGAATGATTATATTCCTAAACTATTTTATTATAATCAGTTTTCAGTAATTACAGATGGATTAGTTGCAAAGGCGGGGACTATTACTTATGATTATTCTAGATTTAGTGAATGGAAGAAGGCGTCGTGTTACGATGAGGTAGTAAAGAGAAATACTTATGAGTCATTAATACATGGCATGTTTGATAAAAAGGTGTTACTAAGTTTATTAAATCATTATATTTTGTATAGTAATGATGATAAAATACTTTCCTTTTATCATCAGTATTATGGTGTAGAGAAAGCAATTGATCGCACTTTACATGCTAAGGATGGTAGAGCAGGGATACTTTGGCATACACAAGGATCTGGAAAAAGTCTTTCTATGGTGTTTTATGTTGCCAATATGATCAGGAAACTTTCATCTTCTACGGTTATAGTTGTGACAGATCGAAATGATTTGGATAATCAATTATATGAGACGTTTTGTAGATGCAGTAATTTTTTAAGGCAAATGCCTATCAAAATTGAAAATAGGCAGGATTTAAAGAATAAAATATCAGAGAGAAATTCTGGCGGCATTATTTTTACAACATTACAGAAATTTCAGGAGGCAACAGGACTATTAAGTACAAGAGAAGATATTTTAGTAGTGGCAGATGAGGCACATCGAAGTCATTATGGTGTAGATGCAGTAATGAAATTTGATATGCAAAAAATGGAAGCAGTTAGGAGATATGGAACAGCGAAGTATTTGCATGATGCTTTTCCCAATGCTACTTATATTGGATTTACAGGAACACCAATTGAAAATGGGGATCATTCAACGACTGAAGTGTTTGGACCTGTTATCGATATTTATGATATGACTCAAGCAATTGAGGATGGTTCGACTCTTCCTATTTTATATGAATCAAGGATGCTAGATAGTAATTTGAGTGAGCAGTCAGTAGAGGCTATTGATAATTGTTATCACTATTTGGACTCAGAGGAAGAGGTGGATATTCCAGATATTGGAAAATATTACCATTTAGTGACGACGGCAAGGAAGGTTTTAGAGAATCCTAATAGATTAGAAAATATTGTAAAGGATATTATTCGTCATTATGAGGATAGAAAAGATTTTACTGCTGGTAAGGCTATGGTTGTTGCCTCATCTAGGCAAAGTGCCTTTATCATGTATCAAAAGTTTCTTGAGCTAAGACCTGATTATAAAGATAAGGTTCATATGATAGTGACTCCTAATAATGATGATTCTAAGGAGATGCAAGATGCGATTTCCACTATTAAGAGAAAAAGAGAATTAGAGATTTTATTTAAAGATGCTAATTCAAATTTTAAGATTGCTATTGTGGTGAATATGTGGCTTACTGGCTTTGATGTGCCATGTTTAGGTACTATGTATATTGATAAACCGATGAAATCTCATAATTTAATGCAGGCTATTGCTAGAGTAAATCGAGTATATAAAGATAAAAGCGGCGGCTTAATTGTTGACTATGTTGGTTTAAAAAAATGGTTAGAAGAAGCTTTTGAAATATATACAGTAAGGGATCAAAAACAGTTTATTAATAATGAGAATGCCTCTTTATTGCTTTTAGATAACTTGAAATTAGTAAGGGAACTTTTTTCTGCTTTTGATTATAGTAATTTTGCTTTTTTAGGTAATCAGGGTAGGTATGATTTGATTAATAGGGGTGCTAACTTTATTCTTGCAAGAGAAGAGACAAAAAGGAAATTTTTACAGTATAGTTATGATATTAAACGGTTGTATTCTGTTTGTACAGGAAGTGTGGAAAAGCAATATAGGGATGAGATATTGTATGTGATTTCTGTTAGATCTTTTTTGAATAAGATTCAAGGTGGAAGTTTTGAACTTAGTCAGATTAATAAAGATATTGCTAATATTTTAGAAAGCGCAATTAATAATGATATCGGGGTTGTTCAAAAAAGAACTTCACTTAAGCTGATGGATGATGCCGATTTGATGAAGTTAGAAAAAATGTCTTCTAAAAATGTTGCAGTTGAACTATTACAGCACATGTTAAAAGAGTATATAGAACGAATTGGTACTACTAATATTATATTAATGGAGAAATTTTCTTCTCAATTTAAGGAAATCGTAACAAGATATAATGAACGGCTTTCTGATGTATGTGTTGAACAGACATTTGAGAAAATGATTAAATTGAAAAATGATATAGAAAAAGAAACGCAGATTAGTGAGAAGTATCATTTATCTATGGAAGAAAAAGCTTTTTATGATGTGCTAAGTTATGCTGCTGATATAAAGGGAGAAATGGTAGATGAGTCTCTTGTCGAAATGGCGAAGGAGTTAACGAATGTAGTGAATAGTAATATGACGATAGATTGGGATATTAAAATGTCTGCAAGAGCCCATATGAGAGTGGAAATTAAAAAGGTGCTAATCCGTTGTAATTATCCATTGGCAAAAAGGGATGAAGTAGTAAAGATTATTGTACAGCAAGCAGAGCTTAAAGGTAGGAGTATGGTTGAGTAGAGGATTGATAAGATTTTAGTGGAACGGAATTTTTAAGTTCCGTTTTTGTTTTAATAAAGTTTTCACAAACAGTCCAAAGTGTCATAACTTATATTAGAGGTGAAAAGGATGAACGATAGAGCGATTAAAGGAATCGTGGTAGATGCTGGACATGGTGGTAGTGATCCAGGAGCGGTAGCAAATGGATTAAAAGAAAAAGATTTAAATTTAAAAGCGGCACAGTATATGTATGATCGATTAAAAGAACTTGGAATACCAACCACAATTGTAAGAGGTAGTGATGAAACAGTTGATAGGGATGAGAGAGTTAGAAGAATATTGGATGCTTATGGAAATGATCCCAATGTCATTGTAATATCTAATCACATAAATGCAGGTGGAGGGACTTAGCTCTTGCATTGATTAAATTTATAAGGGTATTAGGACGGCTGTATTTAAATGAAAATAAATTATAGTAATTTAATCAAAAATCATATTTTGAAGATAATAAGTGCTTTAAACTTAGAATTTTAAGTACAAATTACTTTAAAATACTAAAAAATGTCGAAAAATGTGTTATTATATATAAGATAACAGTATTTAATCTTTTAAGATGGATACTGCTTATTTTTTTGAAATAGAGGTGTCAATATGAGTGAGGTTATTAATAGACAAGAATTAGATAAAAAAAGAAATGAATGGCGAAGAAAAAGTTGGTCGATTCCTGATTTAAGAGGCGGTAAAACTAATTGGTTCGTTTTGGTTAAAAATCTTATTATACTAGTAGGTGAGAACAAGGCAAATGATTTGAATACTATACCAAATATACTTGAAATTAATCAGCTACTGCCATGGAGAGAGTACATGCCTTTTTTAAAAGGTATTGGACTTGTAAGTAACCAAGCAGGAGTATTATGTTTAACAGAGAAAGGGAATGAGTTTTTAAACAATTTAACAAAAAAGCAGCTTGCTAATATTATTAATGAAAAGATACGTTTATTTGGAGAGGTATTAAATCTGATTGCATTAGAACCTGCTACAGTAGAACAGGTTAATAAGTCAATATGTAAGGATTATGATTTAAAGTGGAATCACCTAAGTAATATTAGAAGAAGGATGGATTGGCTTGAGGTCTTAGACTTAATACAGGAAATTGGCAATCGAAAATGGAAAGTAACTGATAATGGTATAAAAGTATTAAATGAATGGGACTTAATCCCTTCTGAAATTTTAGAACCAATGGATTTTGATTTAAATGAATTGGAAATTTCCGCTCCACCTGAAGATATTGCTATATTACTTAATAATTTAATGGTTTCACCAGAATTACATAATAAGAGAAGTACATATAATATATGGGCACCTAGCCCAAATAGAATAGAAAATTTACGAATAATAGTTCAATATGCAACTGAGAAAATTACTAGAAATAAATTTTTTGACTTTATATGTAAAGAATTTAATCTTAAATTAAGTAGTGTTGAATCAATGTTACCTTTTTTAAAAGTAGCAGGTTTTATTGAAGAGGTTGGTCGAAATATATATGTAGCAACCGCTACTGCTAAATCATGGATTGAAACGGGAAATGATTTAGATTTTATTAGAATTCTTCATTCACATATGAGATTTGTAGGTGAAATGATAAAGTATGCTGAAAACGATATAATTCGTAATGATGTATATGCGCAAGCTAAATTGTATGGCCTTAATCAAGAAAAGGCTAGATGGATAGCAGGATTTTTGATTGAAGCAGGTCTTTTAGAAGAACCACAATATCTGCATTTAAAAGCAACACCACTAGGAATATGTTTTGTGTCTGATTTACCATTATTAAATATGGAACAGCTTGAAAAAAAAGAAGAGAATAATAAAGATAGTGGGTATTTAGATAATAATTTTGAAGATTATCTTTCTATCATTGCTAATCGCTTAGATAATACTTCCAAAAATCCAAATGCTGAAGGGAAACCAGTAGGAGTTGCCTTTGAGGAATCAATTGCTGAAATGATGACTTTTATGGGCTTTGAAACAAAGAAAATTGGTGGACCAGGAGATACAGATGTTGTTGTACATTGGAAGGATGATAATGGGAAAATTATTACAGCAATAATAGATGGAAAATCCAAATCCGGAGGTCAAGTTTCACATGGTGATATAAGCGATGTAGCAATAGATACCCATAAAGATAAAAATAGTGCTGATTATGTAGCAATAGTTGGACCTCATTTTAGTGGAGATACTATAATAAATCATGCTAGAAAAAAGAAATTTTCATTAATTACAGTAGAGCAATTGATTGAAGTGGCTAAATCAACAATTAAATATGGATTAAGTCTGCAAGAAATATCTTTGATTTTTCAAGTGCCTAATGGTTTTTCACAACTTACTGAAACTATATCAACAAAGCAAAGAGAATTAGAAATCATCAACAATGTGATTGCAAAATTTTACAAGGAGCAGGAGCAACTAGGAGCTTTATCACCACGCGATTTGTTTTTGCTATTAAGAGATACAAATGTTTCACCATCTTTAGAAGAATTGCTTAATATATTTAAAACTCTTTCTAGTGAAGAAGTTGGAATATTACGTGCAATTGATAAAAATCGTTTACCTGAAAATACAATGTATTTATTATATGAAGTAAAAAAGTCAGTATTTAAATTAAGATCATTAGCTACAGTTATCGAGCAAAGTATAAACTATTAGTTTATAATGAGATTAATAATAAACTAAAACTTCAATTTATATGTTATACTAGTAATAGTTAGGAGGTTTAAATTATGAGTGAAAAAGAATTAGATTCAAGTGTTAATGAATATGAAGAAGAATATAAATCTAGTAATTATGTAAAACATTTACAATGGGATATGGCTATTGGTCTTCAAGAAGTAGATAATTTAAAACCTTCTAAATATTTAGAAAAACTATTAGAGGAAAATGTAGAGGGTAATTTAACTATTGAAGAAGTGAAAAAAGAATTAAAAGAATATTATATTGAAAAAGAAAATAAAAATGAAATAAATCATAATGAATTAGAATGTGATTTTGTATCTGCTAGAATAGTTGAATTATTACAAGAAAACAAATTTGAATTATCAGTTGATTATTTAAAATATGTTCATAAGTTTTTATTTCAAGATGTCTATGAATTTGCTGGCGAATTTAGAAAAATAGATTTTTCTAAACATGAAAAGATATTAAATAATGATTCAGTAGCATATGGTGATTGTAATACCTTAACTGAATCATTAGAATATGATATATCTTTAGAAAAAGAAAAAAATTATAAAGAAATGAATATAGTTGAAGTTATTAATAATATAACTAAATTTTCTTCTAATATATGGCAAGTACACCCTTTTAGAGAAGGTAATACTAGAACAACAGTATTATTTATAGAAAAATATTTAATTAGTTTAGGCTATAATGTAGATAATACTCTATTTAAAGATAAATCAGTATATTTTAGAAATGCTTTAGTTAGAAGTAATTATTTTAATAATTATTTAAATATAAAGGAAGATAGTAGTTATTTAGTTAAATTTTATGAAAACTTACTATTAGGTAAAAATAATAATTTGCATTCGCGAGATTTAATAGTTAAAGAATTATTTTAAATTTGTGATAAAAAAGTCATATGTATATGGAAATAAAATCAAAGAAAAAATAAATAGTAAAGTAATAAGAAAAGAGTTATAGATAGTAAGGTAAAATTTATCTTACTTTTTTCGTTATGGCAGTTAAAAGAACGTTTATTTTATGCTATACTTATGTATATAAAGTGTTTGGAGTGGTAATATGGATTTTGCAGGATTAACTAAAAAGGATTTAACGGAAGAAGATATTAAGTTAAAATATATAACTCCTGCTTTACAAAAAGCAGACTGGGATATTAAAAGTCAAATCAGATGTGAGTATTATTATACTGCTGGTAAGATAAATGTTAGAGAAAATGTGGCACAAAGAAGTAAAGGTAAAAAAGTGGATTATTTATTATCATATAAATCTAATTTACCCATTGCTATAGTTGAAGCAAAAGATAATAAAGTAACAGTATCACATGGTATTCAACAAGCAATGGATTATGCAAATGATTTAGATATTCCTTTTGCTTATTCTTCTAATGGTGATGGCTTTTACGAACACAATATGATTACTGGTGAAGAAAAAGAGATTGGAATAAATGAGTTCCCAACTCCAAAAGAATTATGGCAAAGATATTTAAAAGAAAAAAATATTGATGAAGAACAAGAAAAGCTTATTACAGAACCTTATTACTTTTTAGATATTAATAAAACTCCAAGATATTATCAAAGGGTTGCTATTAATAAAACTATTGAAGCCATTTCTAAAGGTAGAAAAAGACTTTTGTTAGTAATGGCTACTGGTACAGGTAAAACATTTACTGCATTTCAAATAATACATAGATTACATAAAACTAAATTTTGTAAAAAAATACTTTATTTAGCAGATCGTAATATCTTAATTGATCAAACTATGCAAAACGATTTTAAACCTTTTCAAAAAGTTATGACAAAAATAGAACATAGAAATATGGATTCTTCTTTTGAAATATATATGTCTTTATATCATCAAATGAAAAGTCAAGATAAGGATATATATAAACAATTTACTAAAGACTTCTTTGATTTAATTATAGTAGATGAGTGTCATAGAAGTAGTGCAAGAGATGATTCCAATTGGCATGAAATATTGACTTATTTTGATAATGCTATACAAATAGGTATGACTGCTACTCCGAAAGAAACAGAGGATGTATCTAATATTAATTATTTTGGAGAACCTATTTATACTTACTCATTAAAACAGGGTATTGAAGATGGATTTTTAGCTCCATATAAAGTTGTTAAAGTAGGAATAGACAGAGATTTAGAGGGATATCGCCCAGAAAAAGGTAAACTTGATGAAGAGGGATATGAAGTTGAAGATAGAGAATATACAATTTCAGATTATGATAGAACTATTGTTATAGATGAAAGAACTAAAGTAGTAGCAAAAAGAATTACAGAATTTTTAAAAGCAACAGACCGTATGGCAAAGACAATTGTATTTTGCGTAGATACAGAACACGCATTAAGAATGCGTAATGCATTAGTAAATGAAAATACTGATATGGTTAAAATTAATCCAAATTATGTAGTAAGAATTACTGGTAATGATGATATAGGAAAAAGACAATTAGAAAATTTTACTGATGCCAATACTGATTATCCAGTAATAGCAACTACTTCTAAACTGTTATCAACTGGAGTAGATACTAAAACAGTTAAATTAATAGTTTTAGATGAAGAAATAGCAAGCATGACAGAGTTTAAGCAAATTATAGGCCGTGGTACAAGATTGCTTCCAAACAAAGGAAAAGAATATTTTACTATAATGGACTTTAGAAATAACTCTGAAAAGTTTGCTGATCCATCATTTAATGGACCAGCAGAAATGGTTTTAACAGTTGAAGGTGGAAATGGTGATAAAGATATATTACCTGTAGATTATGGTGTACCAGAACCTAAACCAGCAAAACCTCTTAGTGGTGATATATTAGATGGCGAGTCAAAAAAGGTATATATAAAGGGTGTCGATGTTTCTATAATTGAGGAAACTGTTAAGTACTATGATGCTGATGGAAAATTAATAACAGAATCTATTGCAGAGTATTCAAAAAAGCAATTGAAAAGATTATATGAAAATCATGACGGATTCGTTCAAAGTTGGTTTAGAGCGGAATCAAAACAAGAATTTTTAGATTATTTATCAAGTGAGGGTATTATGGTTGATGCATTACTCGAACAACTTAATGACACAAATGTTGATGAATTTGATTTGTTAAGTAATGTTGCTTATGATATAGACTTTGTTTCTAAAGAAGATAGAATACAAAAAGTAATAGAATCAGAAGAAATGAATATTTATACAGAAAAGCAAAAAGAAGTTGTAGAAGAATTATTAAATACTTATAGAAATAACGGAGTAACCGAACTTGAAAATATTAAAACATTAAATGTTAAAAACTTTAATAAGTTTGGTGGTTTAGTACAAATAGTTAATAATATCTTTGGTGGAAAAGAAAAATATAATAGCATGATTAATATGATTAAAACAAAATTATACGGATAGGAGGGTAAATTATGAATATAAGCACAATGATAAAAAGACTACAAGATATAATGAGACAGGATGCTGGAATTAATGGTGATGCTCAAAGAATTGAACAAATAGTATGGATGTTATTCTTAAAACTTTATGATGCTAAAGAATCAGAGTGGGAAATTTATGAAGATAATTATACTTCAATAATTCCAGAAGAATATAGATGGAGAAATTGGGCTATTGATAAGAAAGATGGGAAAGCCATTACTGGTGGTGAAATGGAATCTTTTATTACTCAATTATTCGTTCATTTAAAAGATTTAGAAGTTGATGAGAATACTGATACTAGAGGAAGACTAGTAAAAGAAGTATTTACAGACTTAAATAACTATATGAAAGATGGAGTTTTAATAAGGCAAGTAGTTAATATTTTAAATGAAATTGATTTAACTGACTTTAAAGTAAGACATGCATTTAATGAAATATATGAAACTATTCTTAAAGAATTACAAAGTGCTGGTAAATCTGGGGAGTTTTATACACCAAGGGCACTTACAGATTTTATAGTTAAAATGGTTGAACCAAAAATTGGCGAAACAGTGGCCGACTTTGCTTGTGGTACTGGAGGATTCCTAGTATCTGCTCTTAATTACATGAAAGAAAGTGTTGAAGATGCCAATGATAATGAAATATTAAACAATTCTTTTTACGGAGTTGAAAAGAAATCTTTACCTTACCTATTATGTGTAACTAATATGCTACTTCATGATATAAATGAGTCAAAAATTATTAGAGGTAATTCTCTTGAAGCAAATGTAAGAGATTATGAAGAACAAGATAAGTTTGATGTAATTTTAATGAATCCCCCTTATGGTGGAACAGAAAAAAAAGCAATTCAGCAAAACTTTCCAGCAGATTTAAGGAATTCAGAAACAGCGGATTTATTTATGGTAGAGATATTTTATAGATTAAAACATAATGGTAGAGTAGGAATAGTGTTACCAGATGGATTCTTATTTGGAAATGATAATACTAAAATAGCAATTAAGAAAAAATTAATTGAAGAGTGCAATTTACATACTATTATAAGGCTTCCAGGATCAATTTTTGCACCATATACAAGTATAGCAACTAATCTTTTATTCTTTGATAAAACCAAAAAGACTGATGAAATATGGTTTTATAGAATGGATATGCCAGATGGTTATAAAGCATTTAGTAAAACTAAACCAGTAGAATTAAAACATTTACAACCAGTTATCGATTGGTGGAATAATCGCGAGGAAATTAAAGACATAAAAGAAGATGAATCTTTAACTGAAACTTGGAAATCAAAAAAATTTATTGTTAGTGAAATAGAAAAATTAAATTATAATTTAGATCAATGTGGTTTTCCAGTTAAAGAAGAAGTTATTTTATCACCAAAAGAAACTATGGATAATTTTATCGAGAAAAGAGAAAAATTAGAAAAAGAACTTGATATAAAACTGCAAGAAATTATTAAATTAATCGGTGATATAAAATGATAGTAGATGAGTTAAAAGTATCGATATTGAATTATGCTTTTAGTGGTAAATTAAGTAAAACGATTTTGACAGATACCAATATAAATATTATTGAAAAAAAAATAGAGGCGAATCATAATAAATTAATTGAAAATAAAGTAATAAAAGCAGATAAAAAAGTTTCAAAACCAATTAAAAAAAATTATCCATATACAATACCGTCAACTTGGATATGGACTAAGTTATATTACGCAATTGATGTTAGAGATGGAACTCATGATAGTCCAAAATATTATAAAGATGGAGTCCCATTAGTCACAAGTAAAAACCTTAATATTGATGGGACATTAGATATGAGTAATGTTAAATACATTTCTGATGAAGATGCTAAAAGTATAAATATTAGATCTAAAGTGGAAAATGATGATATATTATTTGCAATGATAGGCAGTATAGGAAACCCGGTAATTATAAAAACCGAAAAAGATTTTTGCATAAAAAATGTTGCACTTTTAAAAAATCCAATCAAAGATTGTATAGACAATCAATTTTTGTATTATTATTTATATTTTTCGCAAGAAAAGATGAAAAAAGAAAGTTCTGGTGGAGTTCAGCAATTTGTTTCTTTAAATTACTTAAGAAATTTTTATATTCCGATTCCACCAATAGAGGAACAACAAAGAATAGTAGATAAAATAGAAGAGTTATTTGCAAAACTCAATGAATTGAAACCAATAGAAGAAGATATTAAAAAATTGAAAATAGATTTTCCAAAAGATTTAAGGAAATCTTTAATTCAAAGTGCTGTATCTGGAAAATTAACAAATCAAAAAAATAGCGAAAATACTCTTGATGTTTTAGAAGAAATAGAAACCAAACTTGGTAAAAAGGTAACCAGTATTGATAATTATCCATTTGAGTTACCTAATAATTGGGTATGGATAAAATTGGGAGAGCTTGTTTCTTTTAATATCGGTAAAACTCCACCTAGGAGCGATTCTAGTTATTGGAGCAAAGATGAATATCATTGGGTATCAATTTCTGATATGGTGGAAAATGGTTTTATTGATAACACAAAAGAATATGTATCAGAAAAAGCATATAAGGAAGTGTTTAAAGAAAAATTTTCTGAAAAAGGTACTTTATTAATGAGTTTTAAACTGACAGTTGGAAGATGTTCGATTTTAAAAATAGATGCTTTTCACAATGAAGGAATAATTTCAATATATCCTAATTATGATTTTGAAATCTTAAAACAATATTTATTTAAAATATTACCATTTATGACTAAATATGGTGATAGTAAAAGTGCAATTAAAGGAACTACATTAAATTCAAAAAGTTTAAACAATTTGCTTATTCCATTACCACCAATAGAAGAACAACAAAGAATAGTAGATAAGTTAGAACAATTATTACCTCTTTGTGATGATATAGAAAAAATTATAAATACAAAAGAAAAGTAAAATATTGAAATAATTAAAATTATAGAAAGTGTTATAGATTGCATTAAGGAAGTGGAGTAATGTCTAGAATATCGCCAGAAAAGGAAATATCCTATATTTCAAAAGTTATAGATAAAAATATTTATTATTATGATACAAAACTTAAAGATAAAGGATTTCTTTCAGAAAATATTTTATCTCAATTGAGAAATTTAGTAGAAGATGTTGCTATACTACTTAATAACAAAATTAATAATTTAGAGTTAGATACACATTATGATAATGTAAATTCTTCATTTGATGCTATAAAAGGTAAGAAGCAATATAAATTTTTATGTGATTTTCATAATTATCTACAAGGAACAGCTTCTCATTATACACCTAATGAGGATAGTGCAGAAAGACTGGTAAAATATTATTATAGATACATCTGCTTAATTAAAAAATTATTAAAAGAAGAATTTGATTTAAAAATAATTAACAATATTGATTTATTTCCAGTATATGATGATAAGTCAATGAAGGAAAACTATGATATTATTTGTGATAGGATTGAACATATAAATCAAAAAAATAAAAAAACAATAAAAGGAAAATTTTATGTTGAAAAGAGTAATACTATTTTTTCAAAAGGAAATATATATTATGAGATAACTTTATCAAAAGCGACAGATTATAATAATAAATTTGAAAGATTAACATTTTATTCTAAAATTTATATTCCAGATAATTACTCTATTAATATAACTTCGGTGGATGATGTTATTGACTTAAATGTAGGTAAAGTAAAAATTAAAGTAATTACTTCATGCAAAACTGCTATTAGAACTTGTGAATTAAAAAATCTTTTCAAGATAATGGGAGAAACTAAAAACTTTGATGAAAACTATAAAGAGTATCGTAATTTGATGGATTATCTAAGTGATAATGAATGCACTATAAATAATATTCTGTGTTCTAATGATTATGATTTTAAAATAATTATAGAAAATATTAGAAATGGTGCAGATAATCATCATATCAGTTCAATGTTAGAAAAAATGAGAGAAATAATTGTTAATAATAAGCCTGGTTGTAATATAATAAGGTACCTAACAACAAGGATGATAAATACAGTTATTAGAGATCAAATAGGAGAAACACTACACCCATATTTAAGTAACTTGTACATTCATAAAAAGAGTGGATTGTTCGATGCTATGCCATATGCGATGTCTCTTCATAATCATAATCCAAAATTTCATGATTTAATTAAATCTGTTGAAATAACTGAAAGAGATGATGAATTATTATATTCTTATATCAAAAACAACACAGAGAATAATGATGAGCTATATACTCCAGTTAATGAAATAGGCTATTTTGATGATATTCCAAAGTTAGTAGAAAAATTTAATAATAAAATTAAATCAAGATTAAAAAATACAGACAGTATACTAGTTTTAGATAAGGGTTTTCTTTATATTAAAGATTATGAAAAAAATTCTGTTCAAATTATAAAAAAATTAGAAGAAAAAGCTAGTGAAGTTAATAGTATTTTAAATTCTATAGTAACATTCTATAAAGATTGTCTATGTAGTGAATCAATATCAGAAGATAAAGTTAATATTTTAAATGATATTTTTAAAACTTCTTCAATTGCTTTTATATATGGGCCAGCAGGTACTGGCAAAACTAAAATGATAGAATTATTATCTAATGTTTTTGAGTATTACAATGTATGTTTAATTTCGAATACTAATACCGCTGTAACAAATTTAAAATCAAGATTACAAGAAAATGATAAACTAAAAATAATGACAATTAAGAATTATCAAAAAAATTATAATGGAAACTGTGATTTATTAATAATAGATGAATGTAGTATGGTCAGCAATAAAGATATGTTAAATATTTTAGAAAAAGGTAATTATAATGCTATTGTAATGGTTGGAGATATATATCAAATAGAATCTATCCAATATGGTAATTGGTTTCAAATATGTAGTAAGTATTTTAAAAACGGAGTGTCTTTTGAATTAGAAATGACACATAGAACATCTGATAAAGACTTGTTAGAATTATGGAAGTGTGTTAGAGTCAATGATAAAAAAGCTATTTCAATAATGGGAAGTAAAGAATATTCAGAAAAAGTATCTAAAAATATATTTGAAAAAACTTTTGATGATGAAATCATTTTATGTTTAAATTATGATGGCATGTATGGAATTAATAATATAAATAAAGTTATGCAAAGCTCAAATCAAAATAAAGAATATAATTTTGGTGTGGATACTTTTAAAGTTGATGATTATGTTTTATTTAATGACTGTCCAAGATTTAATGGATTTCTTCATAATAATTTAAAAGGAATTATTAAAAATATAGAAGAAGATGAAGATGCGATGTGGTTTTCAATAGAGGTTGATAAAAAATCTATAAATTAAATGTTTGCACCATATGATGTAGAATTGCTAGAAAGTGACAAAGAAGATAAAATAATTGTTAGATTTAAAGTAAATGAATTTCGAGATAAGGATGATGATGAAAACGAATATGCACATATAATTCCTTTTAATCTTTCTTATGCTATATCTATTCATAAAGCTCAAGGTCTTGAGTACGAGAGCGTCAAAGTAGTAATAACTTCAAATATTGATGATAGAATAACAAAAAACATCTTTTATACTGCTATTACTAGAGCTAAAAAAAATTTAAAAGTTTATTGGAGTGCTGATAGTCAAGAGAAAATATTTGATAGTTTTGATAAAAAAGATTGTAATAGAGATTTAGCTATATTAAATCAAAAAATAATTAAATCAGAATAGCTATTTATACTGAAAATTAAATTACGAAATCGTTTGGTTACAAAATAATATAAAAGTTTAGAAATTACTCTACAATAAGTACCCTGTAAAAATGTAAGCGATTAGTTTAAGATATTATTATCCAAATACAATTTAGTGTACTGTACTATTCGCGTACGATTTGAATACGATTTAGTTTACTGTTTAAAGTCAATCTAGTTTACTATTCGACTACTAAAAAAATACAATTTAGTTTATTGACTAAATACAGTCAAGTGATAAAATATAGTAAAATAGCAATATTTATGGGAAGACCTAGGTCTTCTTTTTTGCTGTTTTAATGGAGGCGATGATTATGACTAGTCATCCTATAAAAATTACTGATTTTATTAAAATAGGATAATAATAACAAATTAATATCTATTATAAATAAAGGGTTAAAATAGTAATATCCTATATAATAACCTACAAAGTAGGATGAATTTTGTAAGTATGAAATAAGAATAGCACCATTAAATTTCCTTATACTATAAGGATTTTTTTAGTTTATGGTGCTATTTTCTTATACTGCTTTTTTAAAAATTACAATATTTAATAGGAAATCATCCTATTAGGAAGGAGTGATATTTTTGAGAATATTTAAATTATACTTACCATTTGAATTATTCGATAGAATAAAATTAATGGCTAAATTTTACAAGTTGTCTATTTCTAAAATGATGGAGGAATTATTAGAGATAGGTTATATTGAAATGTTGAAAAATCATAATTACAAAGATAATGATTAGGAGGTGGTTATTTGAATTATGATAATTATATAAAAATACCAATAGGATTATTTTCAGATACTAATGTTAGTTCTAGTGCTAAATTATTATATGGATTATTAGTATTATTAACTTATCAAGAAGGATATTGTTATGCTAATAATAGTTATTTAGCTGATAAGTTAAATGTAGGCACTAGAGCTATTACTAGATTATTAAAAGAACTATCTGATAATAATTATATTAAAATGGAATTTAAACATAAATTCATAAGAAAAATATTTATAATTAATGAGATAAATACATCCATAGGACTAGATTATGAGGACTAATTAAATGGATGTATTTTTCGTTTTCAAAAGATGTATTTAACTATAATAATATAATAAATAAAATATAAAAATATTAATATTATAAATTAACTAGTTTAAATATATAACTAGAAAGGAGTTTGATAAATGTACATAAAAATATCAATAATAAATAATTTAAACATAAATTTAAATAGGTGATTTAATAATGAAGGATGCCTATTTGACTAGCACTACATTTAAAGATCTTATTTTAAAATATCTAATCGAAGAGATAATAAAAGAAGAAAAAGGAGATTCATCAAATTAATGATTTGCCAATCTAATAAGATGATGAGTCTTAATATCCGATTAAAAGAAGGAAGTAAAAGTGAATAATAAATCGGACATAGATTTCAATACTGGAATTTATATAAGATTATCTCAAGAAGATAAAGATAAAAAATATGAATCTGATAGTGAAAGTGTAATAAATCAAAGAGAGTTATTAACAAATTATGTCAAAAATAATAAATTTAATTTAGTAGGAGAATATGTAGATGACGGATATTCTGGAACTGATTTTGAAAGACCTGGATTTCAAAAGTTAATTAAAGATATAAAAAATAAAAAGATAAATTGTGTAATAGTAAAAGATTTATCAAGATTAGGTCGAGATCATGTTATGACAGGCTATTACATGGAGTCATATTTTCCTGAAAATAATATAAGATTTATATCTATACTAGAATCGTATGATAGTTTTAAAAATCAAGCTAGTAATGATTCATCAACATTTATAATTGCTTGTAATGATTATTATAGTAAGCAAAATTCAATTAAAATCAGAAATGTATTAAATGAAAAAAGAAAGAATGGAAAGTTCGTTGGTAGTCTACCTTGTTTTGGGTATATGAGAGATCCAGAAGATAAAGGACATTTAATACCTAATCCAGAAACTGCTCCAATTGTTAAACAGATATTTGAATGGAGAAAAAATGGAATAGGACCTTCTAGAATAGCAACAATGTTAAATGAAAAAGGGTATTCAACACCAAGTGGTTATAAAAAGACTAATTATTCAACTAGACTTATTAATAGAGATAAATGGAATATATCTTCTATAAAGAAAATTTTATCTAATAGAATTTATACTGGAGATATGATTCAACATACACAAACTAAAGTTAATTATAAATCTAAGAAAAAGATAACTTTAGATCAAAGTATGTGGATGATAGTTGAAAATACCCATGAACCATTAGTGGATAAATATACTTTTGAATATATCTCTAAATTAATAAAACAAAATACAAAAGATATACAACCTAAGAATAGAAGAGAAAAAAGACTTTTAGAAGGTAAATTGTTTTGCAAAGAATGTGGGAATAGATTATCAGTGCTATATAGAAAAAATCGTGATTATTGGACTGTTAATTGTAATAGATATGCAAGAGATCCAATTAGAGAACAATGTAGTTCACATTTCTTTCCATATAACTATTTAGAGAATCAAATAATGGAAAAATTTACTAAAGATGTATGTAAACAACTAGAAAGATTAGATTTTGAAGAATTAAATAAAAAAGTTCAAATTGAAGTTCAAAAACAAACTAGAAATTTGGATAACAACATTAATAATTTATTAGCTGAAAAAGAGAAAATAACGAAAAGACTAACTGCTTTATATGAAGATAGATTTAATGAAGTAATAACAGCAGATACTTATAAAGAATTAGCAAAACCTTTTGAAGAAAAATTAAAACTTATCAATCAAAGTATAGATGAAGATCAAATTAGAAAATATGAAGTTAAATCTAAATTAGATGAACTGCCAGATTATACAAAGGAAATAAAGAAATTATTAGATTTAAATAAACCTAAAAAAGAATTAGTTCATTCGTTGATAGATAGAATAGTAATTGATGAAAATAGAGTAATAACAATCCAATATAAATATGGTGTTATGCCAGATTGTACTTTTAAATATCAAAATTTAAATGTTGCTCGTAATCCTTATGGAAGAAAAGGCAAAAATCAGTATAGCAAGTAAGACTTCACTATTCATCTAGTGAGGTCTTTATCTTTCGTAGATATAGTTATATAATAGATACCCAAGGGTGTGATAGCATGATAACTGAAAAAGACATAGAGAACTTAAAAAATGAATTGGGTGAAGAAAAGTTTAATGAATTTGTTAATTTAATAGCCAAAGGAAAGCTAAATGAGTTAAAAGAAATTGCCAGAACTAAAACAAAAAATAAATTTGTTAGAGTTTTAAGGATAAATAATTCTAAGTTTATAAATGATTTATATTTTAACAAGGATATAAAAAAAGAAACAATAAATTTATTAAATCAAACAAATATGTCACTAAAGAATGTTCATAAATTAATTAAGAATAATAGTATAGTCGATGCTAATACTATACTAAGATCTTGTTTTGAAAATTTAATAATGGGTATGATGATATTTTATGATGAAAATGTTTATAATGAATTTATTAATTTAAGTATTGACGATAAAACTAGAACATTTACAAAACCACAAAAATTAAGAAATGAGTTTAGAAAAGTATTGAGATTAGTAGATAAAGATTTTTTCAATGATTTTAGCAATAAACAGTTAAAAGATATGTTAGATGAATTTTATGATAAATTATGCTTTTTTACTCATAGTACTTTAGTAGTCAATGCTATGGTAGAGTTAAGTAAAGAGAATCGTACTTCATTATATGTGTTTGCTTTAAAGCAAAATGCGTATTTTGTGGAATTACTATTGTATCTTTGTTTAAAATATTTAAATAAGTCCACTAATGAACCTATAGATATAAACTATATTGTTCTTGGATGGTTTGTTATTATGTCTGATATCAATAAAGAAGATATTACAAATGAAAGTATAGATATGATAAAAGAATTGCTATATATAGACATTAATGTAGATTATTTAGATAAAAATAAAGATATGGTAGAGTTGGCCACGGATGAATTAAAACAATTACAGAATCTTATTAATTCAAATCCGCTTGGAGTTATTAATATATTAAAAGAACTTATGAAATGAAATGTAGTAATCTTTGGGAGAGCTAACCTTGTGGTGGAGAAGGTGCAGAGGTAGTTTATGCTTTAAGGAACAATAGTACTCTTGCCAAGAATGTTTTAGAGGCAATTGGAAGCGAAGGACAAATTATGCGCAAGTATTATCAGAGACGTTTGCCTGAAGATCCAATGAAGGATTACTATTTTATACATCGATTAACAGGGAAGACACAACCACTTTTAGTTGAGTATGGTTTTATTGATAATGCGAATGATAGTAAAAAATTGCAAAATGATCTTTTAAACTATGTAGAGGCCGTAGTGAGAGCACTTGCCAACTATGGTGGATATAATTATACTCCACCAGAAGGTATGGGAGAATATTATACAGTACAAAAAGGTGACAGCTTATGGTCAATTGCTAATAAACTTGGTGTTTCTGTAGATGAATTAAAAAGGGTTAATAATTTAACATCAAATACTTTACAAATAGGTCAAGTATTAAAAGTTCCAAATACAACTCCAACTCCTCCACCTTCTGGTAGTACGACTTATACAGTGCAGAAGGGTGATAGTTTATGGTTGATTGCTGAGAAATTTAATACTACAGTGGATGAATTAAAACGTCTTAATAATTTGACGTCAAATACTTTACAGATAGGCCAGGTTTTAAATTTGCCTAGTACAGTTGTGACGCCAGATTCTAATGCTACTTATACAGTACAATCAGGTGATAGTCTATGGCTAATAGCAAATAGATTTAATACTACAGTAGATGAGTTGAAACGTCTTAATAACTTGACATCAGATACTTTACAAATAGGTCAGGTTTTAAGATTGCCTGGAGCGTCAACTCCTATAGTCCCACCGACAGATAATACTACATCTTATATAGTTCAAGCTGGTGATAGTCTATGGTCCATTGCAAATAAGTTTGGTGTTTCTGTAGATGAATTAAAAAGAGTAAATAATTTAACATCTAATGTTTTGCAAATAGGCCAAGTCTTACAAATTCCGAGTACTGAAAACGAAGGAGAGGATACTGGACAGATTGTTTATACTGTGAAAAGTGGTGATAGTTTATGGTCCATTGCAAATCAGTATGGTGTATCTGTAAACGATCTTATTAATTCTAACAATTTAACTAGTAATGTATTGTCAATTGGACAACAGTTAGTTATACCAAGTTCTACTTCTCAAACAATTTATACAGTACAGCCAGGTGATAGTTTATGGTTAATAGCTAATCGTTTTGGAACATCAGTAGATGCCATTATACGTGCTAATAATCTAACAAGTAATTTATTAAGTGTTGGACAGAAACTTGTTATTCCTAATTAAAAGTGTGTCAATAACACTTTTTTTGTTTTAAATTGACGTAAATTGACGAATTATAGTATTTTATAATGGGAAGTTTACAAGAAAGGTAGTGAATCGGAAGATTAATTAGTTGCCCTAGATTTTGATGAAGAATGTTATAAATAATGAAAAAATACTAGTTTATTTCTAGTATTTTTAATCTAAATTTAATTGGTTTTCCAAAACCTTCGTTGTAACGATATAAATTCCTATTGTTATTAAAATGGTAACTATATTGGCGAACCCTAGATAACAGTTTAAAAAGTCGATAGATGGGATTTTATTGTTAAATAATATATCTCTAAATGATGGATTAATGAATCCAGGTATTATTAGGATTAAAGTTAGTAAAATTTGTATTGCATTGTATATTACGATTCCATAAATAATAGAGTACATTACTTTATGATTGTTATGTTTTTGTCCCAGTGCCATTGATAGATAAAATAACACTTGTTGTGAAAGATAACTTAGAATTATACAGATTATCAAAAGAATAATAAATAAAGGTTCTAAATAGGTGAATACATATTTAATAAAATCTATGACGTCAGAAATATGAATTATTCCCATGAAACTAATGAATAATGCTATTATCATAATAAGGATTGTTGTAAACATTGAAATGGATGCAGAAATTAGTTTTGATAATACAAGTTGATGTTTACTAACAGGTAGAGTATGCATTAGATATCCCTCATCTTTTGCTAAATTCGTGTAGTATTTGATAATTGAAAAGATAAAGGTAGCAATTGGTAGGGCAATTAATAACATAACATAAAATGCGGAAATAAAACCAGCAGGAATTTTTATAATTGGAAATGTTTCTCCAATCGCAGTTGATATTCTTTGAGCGATGGAGAGTAGTAAGGTGATTCCATAAATAGGAACTAATGGTTTGAAAATAGACTTTAGATCGTATTTTAATAATTTCTTTAGCATTTAAATTCCTCCCTAAATAGTGCATCAATTGTTGTTTTTTTCTTTGTACGAATGTTGTCAGCATTTTCGTTTAAAACGATTTTTCCTTTATTAATGAAAACTACTTCATCTAAAATTTTTTCAATATCTGCAATTAAATGTGTAGAGATAATAAGAGTAGAGTTTTCATTAAAATTATTTAAAATTGTTTCTAGAATGTAATCTCTGCTAGCAGGATCTACGCCTCCGATTGGCTCATCTAAAATATAAATATCTGCTTTTCTACTCATGACAACAATGAGTTGTACCTTTTCCTTTGTTCCTTTTGACATTGTTTTTAATTTGGCATCAGTGGCAATATCTAATTTTTTAAGTAATTCGATTGCCTTATCATAGTCGAAATCTTCATAAAAATCGGAAAAGAATTCCAATAATTCAGATACTTTCATATCCATATTTAAATATGTCCTTTCTGGAAGATAGGAAATGATTTTCTTGCTCTCGACTCCTGGTTCATTTTCTTTTATAAGAACCTTTCCAGAAGTTGGTTGCAATAAATCGTTTATTAATTTTATCATAGTGGTTTTTCCAGAACCATTTGGCCCCAGTAACCCATAAATTTTTCCTTTTTCAAATTTGATATTTACATTATCTAATGCTATTTTATATCCAAATTTTTTATCTACATTTCTAAATTCAATTAGACTCATAATTTTCTCCTTTTTTCTCTATCATTTTAATTATTTCTTGATATTCTATACCTAATTTTTTACTATCATTTAAAAATTTTTCAATTAATTTATCAGCCTGCTCATTTCTCATTATAGTAATTTTTTTCTCATTACTAGTTACAAATTTTCCAGAAGTTCTTTTCGTTATAATTAACTCATTATCTTCAAGCTCTGTTAGTGCTCGTTGAATTGTGTTTGGATTTACCTTTGTGATTAGAGCTAATTCTCTTACTGATGGTAATTTTTCTCCACAGGGGTATATTCCTGTTAAGATACCAATTTTAATTTGTTCTATTAGTTGTTTATAAATTGGTTGATAGTTATCAAAATTAAATTCCATAATCCCTCCTCACTGTATTACTTGATTAATACAGTTATACAACAGCAATTGTCATTTGTCAATATAAATATTTATATTAATTTGTAGATAATTTCGTAAAAAGATGCATTATCAATGTATTGCCATGGTATATACTATTAATATAAATGAAAAAAGATACTGAGTAATTAACTAAGTATCTATATTTTTTGATATTTTATAATTTTCTTTCTTTTATGATTGCGATAATAAGGAAAAAGATTAGGAGAATAACAAGTGGTAAAAATATAATCATTATTAATAGTATTTTAATCCTTTAAAATATTTTTGCTACAAAAGTAAGTGATTAAAAAATATCCACCATAAATGATAATAATAAAACTAGAAGTCATAATAATAGACGGTAATAATTGTTCATTTCCAAATGTTTCTAAAATATAGTTGCAGAACATAATTCCAAAAATAGAGTGAATAATGGCAATAATAAGTGGGAACGTAAAGAAGATAGCAATTTGTCTAAATAGTGCTTTATGAATTAATCTCTCATCTGCTCCAATTTTTCGTAACATGCGAAATCTTTCTTTATTGTCACTACTTTCAGATAATTCTTTTAAGGCAAGAATAGCGGCACTAGAGATTAAAAAGATAATTCCTAGATATAGACCAATAAAAGTAACCAATGCCCCTAGACCAATACTACTTTCGGCAATACTTAACTTTGAGTTTATTGCTGTAAGGCTACTAATATCCCAGGTGTTTTCGGTAAATGCTAATAACTCTTCATCTATGTTTATCCTTTCTTCTTTATCGGCCGCATTGTAATTAGCAAGCATAACTTTATATTCTAAAGGAAGTAAATCAGTAGCATTATCTGGCACTAAAATAATTCCTGCATTGATATGATTAGAAGAAAGATCGATAAAGCCATCTTTACATTCCTTGTATTTGGGATAATATGTAGTATTGTTAAAAGTGATAGGTGTATTATCTTTTAAAGCAATATTTCGTACTTCTATCATACTATCATAATCTGCAATAATTATGTATTCATTATCTTTTAAATTATATTGTTTCTTTCCGTATAATTTAGCAATTCTATTATAGTCACTAATCTTTACAATGATTTCTAACTTATCATACCTTAAAAGTCTATATTTTGCTGAAATGCTGTTTAATTTATCTCCTAAAGTATCTTTGAATGTTACTTCCTCTGTTTTATAAATATTGAATTCCGTAATGTCTTTTAATTTATTATTTACATCAAAATGATTTTGTTTAAGTGTGTCTGTGATGGAAAGCTTTGTATCTGCTATAATATTTTCATTATTTGCTGTATCAAGGTTTACAAATTTACTAAGTTGAACATCAACTGGTGCTAATTCTTCTAAATTTGCTGTCATTGAGTTTTTTATAGAAAGAGAACTAGATAAAACGCAAATTGTAATAAATAGCATAAGACAGATAATTGTCATAGAAAATACAGTGGTATTAACTTTACTACTGATCTGCCTTAAGGTGAAACTGTTAAGCCCTTTATAATAGAATTTTTTTTGCTTCATTACAATTTTTAGCATTAATCCTGATAGTGACCAGAAGATTAAAAATGTGGTAATAATTCCTATTATGATGGGAATGAAAATTTTATCAGCGCTATCTAGCATAGTGGTAATTCCACCTGTTACCATATAGTAAGCAAAACCTAGTGCACTAGCAGAGATGATAAAAATAGTAGTACAAAGAAGGGGATTTTTAAGTTTTATTCTTTCAGATTTTTTATTCCCGTGTAGTAGGTCAATTAATTTACATTTACTAATATTGACTGTATTAAATATCATAACAAGTAAATACATAATACCAAAGTAGATAAGACATTTTAGACAGGCACTTTTAGATAGAATAAATGAAAATTTTGTCATGTCTGCTTCAAACATATTGGCTACTAATATACTCATTAGTTGAGATAGAATGATACCTATTCCTAGTCCAATTATTAGTGAAATTAGCCCAATCATAATTGTCTCAATGAACAAAATCATTGAGATTTTTCGCTTGCTCATTCCAAGGGTTAAATAGATTCCAAATTCTTTATTCCGCCTTTTAATTAAAAATCTTGAGGCATAAATAATCAAAAATCCCAGAATGAAGGAGACGAATACGCTGACACCCGATAGCATATTGGTCATTAGGTTAATGATTTGTGCAGTAGAAGTGGTTGCATTTAGTAATACCGTTTGACTTTCTATAGCGTTAAAAACATAAAAAATGGCAACCCCTAAAATTAGGGTAAAAAAGTAGATGGCATAATCCTTAAAACTTCTTTCTATGTTTTTTAGTGATAATTTAAAGAGCATCGTTAATATCTCCTCCAAGTAGTGTTACAATGTCAATGATTTTGTCAAAGAATTCGCCTCTGGTATCATCACCACGATGAATTTCATTGAATATTTTGCCATCCTTAATAAAAATTACTCTACTTGCATAACTGGCTGTAAACGCGTCATGTGTAACCATTAAAATGGTTGCTTCTAGTTCCTTATTTAAGTAATTAAACCTTTCAAGTAGCATTTTAGATGACTTTGAATCTAATGCTCCTGTGGGTTCATCTGCTAAAACGAGTTTTGGATCTGTAATAATGGCTCGTGCGGATGCTACTCTCTGTTTTTGTCCCCCGCTTATTTGATAAGGGTATTTATCTAGAACCTCTTTGATTCCAAGCTCTCTTGCTACCTTGCGAATTTTTTCTTCGATTTCATATACGTTTGCATTTTGAATTGATAGGGCAAGTGCAATATTTTCATAGGCAGTAAGGGTATCTAGAAGGTTAAAATCTTGGAAAATAAAACCTAACTCTTCTCTACGGAATTTATTTAAGTCATTCCCTTTTAGTTTTGTAATATCACAGCCATCTACTAAAATATGTCCAGAAGTTACTTTATCAATTGTGGCAATACAATTTAACAGCGTTGTTTTACCACTTCCACTGGCTCCCATGATAGCAACAAACTCTCCTTTATCAACTGTAAATGAGATGTTATTTAAGGCCTTTGTTAGATTGGACTTTCCTCCATAATATTTTTCAATTTTTTCAACTTTTAATATTTCACTCATATTTTTCCTCCTCCATAAACATTTTAAGAAAAATATTTTCTTTTTACTATCGATTTTCCTTACAAATGCTTACATTTTTGTAAGAGTCATGAATAGGTGCATAGAAATCTTGCTTTGAAAATGTAATAAGGATTTCCGTAAACTCATTAACCTCTGATACTGCTTCAATAGAGTGTCCTAATTTTTTGCAAAGGTTATGGCAAATATAAAGTCCCATTCCAGTGGAATTTGTATTATGATGGCCATTTTTCCCAGTAAAACTTTTTTCAAAAATACGGGGAAGGTCACTTTTTAATATGCCAATACCATCATCACGAATAGATAGTGTTGTACTACGCTTGTCCTCATAGATAGAAATGTTAATATTTTTTGCCTGGTATTTAATACTGTTGATGATAATTTGATTTAGAATAAACTCTAACCATTTGGAATCTGTGAAAATAAAGGATTCCTGTTTTTCAAAATGAATATGAATCTTGTTATGAAAAAGACTTTCTTTATTTCGCAAGATAACATGATTAATAATTTTCTTTAAGGAACACTCTTTAATAAAATAATCTACTTCAGCATATTCCCCTCTAGAGTAGTAAAGAATTTGATCCATATAATCTTCTAGTTTTTTAATTTGATCTATTATGATACTATCTACTTCACTTTTTTGATTATGTAGGTGAAGTATAATATTCGAAAGAGGTATTTTAATTTCGTGAATCCACATTTCCAAGTAATTTTTATAGTCTTCAATATGATGTTTATATTGATTTAAATTCTCTATCATGGATTTGTTAATTTCATAGAGGCTATCTACTATAATTTTGCCTTCTAAAAAATTGGGAGTTTGTAATAATTCTGTAATTAGATATTTTTGATCTAGTTCTTTAAGCTGGAAGTCTAAATAGTTATAAAAGTTTCGACGCCTGAAGAATTCATAAAACAAAATAGATAATTCTGATGTGATTAGCACGAATAGTATTATTACAATGAGAGGATTTATAACTTTAAAGATAGTTAGAAAAAGGAAACAGAAAAAGTCAGCAAATAAGAAAACAAAGATAGAAAATATTTTATCTTTTAAAAAGTCGCTAAATTTCATAATAGGATATACCCTTGCTTCTTTCTTGTTTGAATAATCCCCTCGTATCCTGCTTCAGATAGTTTGGTACGCAGTCTAGATATATTAACTGTTAGTGTATTATCGTCAACGAATTCATAACTATTCCATAAGTCGTCCATAATTTCTTCTCTTGATACAATTTTTCCTCTATTTTGAATTAATAGTTTTAAAATTAACATTTCATTTTTTGTAAGCAATATTTCTTTATCTTTGCATTTTATTAATCCGCGATCGGGAAATACTTGCATAGTATCTAATGTTAAAAAGTCACTTGTTTGTTGCAACCGTTTTAGGATAGCTTCAATGCGGAGCAGTAGAATTGTCGGATTATAAGGTTTGGTGATATAATCATCTGCACCATAACTCATACTTAGTACCTCATCGGCTTCATTATTTTTACTAGTTACCATAATTACAGGAATATTTTTATTTTTTCGCAATTCTTTTAAAAAAAGTTCTCCACTAATAAAGGGAAGATTAATGTCCATTAGAATAAGATTGGGATTTATACTTTCTACCTCAGTTAATAGATTAGAAAAATTTTGAGCTAGTATTGTTTCATAACCTGCTGAAGATAATAGGTGTTTTAATTCTCTTTGTTGTTCTAGGTTATCTTCTATAATTAATACTTTAGTCATATGTATCACCTGCCTCTATTGTATCATAGTAATTCGTTTCTTATCTTACATATCTGTAAGAACTTATTTTATTATATAAAATAAAATGAAAAAAACGATAGAATTTTGTAAGTTTGTTGATATATAAAGTTAATTATTATAATAAAAAGGACACTTATGTATTGAATGGTGTCCTTAAGTAAATTATTATTTAATATTATTATGAGCGTTTTTAACTTTTGTCTTTGCTTTTTCCATACTTTCCAAAGAAATATCCGTCTTTAGTGTAGGACTTATAAATGCTTCGGTTAATTCTGAATCAAGCTCACTATCTAATAATGTATTAAAATAGTTAGAGTAAATTTGACAAATAGTATTTTCTTGGGAATCGACTTCTAGGTATTCTTCTTTTCTATCTTGTTTTTGTAAGATTTTAATGGTTTGAACAACACCTTTTCGAAAATTTCTTAATCCTAGTGGAGTCATATTTTCTCCATATGTTTGAAAATATTCATGATATCCCTCTATTAATTGACCAATGTTCTCACTAGAATTTTGTTTGATGAATAAATAATCTTCTAATATTTGAGTTGTCTTTTTATGTTCTTTTTCTTGACTCATTAATTCCGTATTGCGATAACGAGATTTTTTGTATGATGCTACTTTCTGTTCGTGCTCAATTTTAGCCTTTCTTTCTTCACGTTTCATCTTTGTCTCATTTGATTCTCTTTTCTTTTTTTCATCTTTTGTTCCTGTACGTTTATAGTATTTTGTAGTCATAATTCCTCCTTGTGTTTTTAGGACTTATTGTACCAGAAGAAAGAAAAAGGCGCAACTATGTGTTTACTTTTTCAATTGCCTGTACTGCAGTGATAGCAATTGCTCCTGCAATATCTTCAGCACTACATCCTCTAGATAAATCGTTAATCGGTTTTGCAAGTCCCTGGGTAATAGGGCCATAAGCTTGTGCTTTGGCGAGACGTTCCGTAATTTTATAGGCAATATTTCCAGAATCTAGGTCAGGAAAGATTAATACATTAGCATGTCCTGCCACTATACTATCTTTTGCTTTTCTTTTGGCTACCTCTGGGATAATGGCAGCATCCAATTGTAATTCACCATCTACTTTTAATCCTGGATAATTTGCTTGTGCATACTTTACTGCCTCACGTACTTTGATGATATCAGGATGATCTGGTGCCGATGCAAAAGTAGAATGAGAAAGCATTGCTACATATGGTTCACGGCTGATGAGAGATTTAAAAGTTTGAGCGGAACTATAGGCAATTTCTGCTAATTGTTCGCTAGATGGATTTTGATTAAGTCCAGCATCAGCATAGATAAATAGGCCATTCTCTCCATAATCGCAATCTGGGACATCGATTAAAATGAAAGAAGATGCTACCTTAATTGTTTTTTCTGTTTTAATCGTTTGTAGAGCTGCTCGCAATAAGTCACTGCTTGTATGGGTAGCACCTGCTACCATCCCATCAGCATAGCCTACTTTTACTAGCATACAGCCAAAGTATAATGGATTTTCTGTTATAATTTTTCTTGCTTTTTCTAAGTCAATTCCTTTATTTTTTCGAAGTTCATAGAATTCTTGAGTCAAAAATTCGGTTTGTTCACTTATTCTTGGATCAATAATTTTAGCTTGTTGAAGATTTATATTATTTTCGTCTGCTAGTTTTTTTATGTCAATCTCTTCTCCTACTAAAATAATATTGGCATAACTTTCCTTTAACACTATTTCTGCTGCTTTTAATGTTCGAAGATCGTCTGTTTCCACTAAGACAATTGTCTGTAATTTTTCTTTTGCACGTTCTTTAATACTATTGATAAAATTCAAAAATATCCCTCCATTCTTTCTAATTTTATCAAATATAGACTTTTTTGCCAATGAGATTTTTTTACAATAGGAAATATATTTATTACTTTTTAGACAGTAATATATTCGTAATTTTTCTACTCTTTCATTTTTCCAACATATCTTGCCTTAAAAGAATTTGTCAAATATTGATATTTAAAATTTGATAGAAATAATGCTTGGCTTCATACATTAGTGTAGGAGGACAAGTAATGAAGAAACAGGAAATAGTAGGACTTACTGAAAAAGAAGTAGTAGAAAATCGCTCTAAATATGGATCTAATACAATAACAACACGCAAACAGGATAGTTTTTTAAAGTTGTTGTTAGAGTCTTTGGGGGATCCTATTATTAAAATTTTATTGGTTGCTTTAGGAATCAAAGTAATATTTTTAATTAGAGATTTTGATTGGTTTGAAACTGTAGGTATTGTAATTGCTATTTTTGTGGCATCTTTTATTTCGTCTATTTCTGAGTATGGAAGTGAAAAGGCTTTTGCTAGACTACAGGAGGAATCTTTAAAATTAAAATGTCGGGTTTTAAGAAATAAGAAAAAAGAAGAGGTTAAAATAGAAGATGTTGTAGTAGGGGATATTGTTTATTTAGAAACGGGGGACAAGATTCCTGCTGATGGGAAGATTATAGAAGGAGAAATTACAGTAGACGAATCTTCTTTAAATGGAGAGGCAAATGAGATATCAAAAAGGATAGAAGATAAGGTATATCGAGGAACGGTAGTTTATTCAAAAGAAGCATTGATGGAAGTTGTAACAGTTGGAGATAATACTTTATTTGGAAAGTTGGCGGAAGAAATTCAGGAAAGGCAACCAGATAGTCCTTTGAAAATTCGTTTGCGTGGACTAGCCCAAGTGATTAGTCGTATTGGTTATGTGGGTGCTGTTTTGGTTTCTATTTCTTATTTGTTTTCAACTATTGTAATTAATAATAACTTTTCTATAAATGAAATACTTGCCATGGTTACAGATTTTCCAGTAATTACTTCTCATATTCTTTATGCTATGACGCTTAGTGTGACAATTATTGTAGTAGCAGTACCCGAAGGTTTGCCTATGATGATTACACTTGTTTTATCTTCTAATATGAGACGAATGTTGAAAAGCAATGTATTGGTTAGAAAGTTAACAGGAATTGAAACAGCAGGAAGTTTAAATATTTTATTTACTGATAAAACGGGAACTTTAACGAAGGGTAGACTAGAAGTGGTTACGTTTTTGAGTGGTTTTCATAAGCGATATTATTCAGAAGAAGAGATTATGAGGGATGAGAAGTTTTACAAGATAGCCAAGCAGTCTATGGTCTGTAATAATGCTAGTAGTTTTAATTATGATGGTAGTAAAATATTAGGGGGTAATATTACAGATAGGGCAATCTTGGAATTTGCTAAGATTCCTCTAACAGAAAATTATGAGAAGTTAGAAACGGTCGCTTTCGATAGTAAGAATAAGTATTCATTAACGATGATTGAAGATGTGGGGAAAAAGGTCTTGGTAAAAGGTGCTCCTGAAGTAATTTTGCCAAAATGTAGTAGTTATTATGATGTATTGGGACAAAAACGATATCAGTTTGATTCAAAGGTTATCGAAAAAGAAATTGATCAAATGACAAATAGAGGAATTCGTGCAATTGCACTAGCTACGATGATGCCCTCTTCTAATAAATTGCTTACGAATCTTACCTTTGTTGGTGTGCTTTTTATTAAGGACGATGTTAGAAGTGAAGCAATTTCTGGGGTGAGACAAGTAAGGAATGCCCATATTCAAACGGTTATGATTACGGGGGATAACAAGAAAACGGCCATTTCTATTGCTAAGGAGGTAGGACTTTTAGAAGCAGATAGTGATGTTGTATTAACATCGAAGGAACTTGCTATGATGACTGATGATGAAGTAAAACAGATTTTGCCCAATTTACGTATTGTGGCAAGATCCCTTCCGCAAGATAAAAGTAGGTTGGTACGAGTTTCCCAAGAGGCGGGACTTGTGGTTGGAATGACGGGGGATGGTGTGAATGATGCTCCTGCTTTAAAAAAGGCTGATGTTGGTTTTGCAATGGGAAGCGGTACAGAGGTATCGAAAGAAGCGAGTGATATTGTAATTCTAGATGATAATTTTGCATCCATTGCACAAGCTATATTATTTGGAAGAACGATTTTTAAAAGTATCAGAAAATTTATTATTTTACAGCTAACTATCAATATGTGTGCTATTAGTTTATCAATTATCGGCCCCTTTATTGGTATTGATACTCCTGTTACTGTTATTCAAATGTTATGGATTAATATGGTAATGGATACACTAGCAGGACTTGCTTTTGCCTATGAGCCACCTTTAGCAGAATACATGAATGAGTATCCTAAAAAGAAGGAAGAAGCGATTATGAATCGTTATATGTTTAATCAAATATTAGTAACGGGATGTTATTCTGCAATTTTATGTTTGATATTTTTGAAATGTCCTTTGTTTCATCAGTTTTTTAGAACAGATGCTAAAGATACTTATATTATGACAGCATTTTTTGGTCTTTTCATTTTCATCGATATTTTTAATGCTTTTAATGCTAGAACAGAGCGCTTAAATCTTTTATCACATTTAAATGAGAATAAGATTTTTATATTTATTATGATATTTATTGTAATAGTACAAATACTGCTTATTTATTATGGAGGTAGTTTATTTCGAACAGCAGGCTTAACAATTGGGGAGTTTATTATGATGATTTTACTTGCTATTACGGTGATTCCTATAGATTGGCTGCGGAAATTTTGTTTACGAAAAAGAGGTATAATTGGTGGTGTGTAATAAGGTGGTATAAGAATAAGTTGTTCACAATAATTGTGGATAACTTTTATTGTTATAGATAAACACAATAAAAAACTCTCATGTGAGAGTTACTAGTATAGTAATAAGGAAATATTGTTATTTAATTAGTAGTTATTTATTTGTAATTTTAATGTAAGGGAATACAAATACTTGGATATGGTTCATAAAAACAGTGGTTTTTGTATTTCCCTGAAAACCGTTGATTGTACCAAAACTCAACGCAAGGTGTATTACCACTTGGTGCATAGAACCATAGGGCATTAGTTGCTGGATGGTAATATTCTCCTTTTAAAACTCGCTCTGCTAGTTGTTTTTCTTTAGTTGTAGCGCTGCTATAGAAAAGAGGACTGTTAATTCCTGCAAATCCTCCTGGATTTTGAAAGACCATATCATTAATTGTTCGAATATTTTTAAAATCGAGACAGTCTGTTAGAACTCTATTAACGCCAACATTTCCTACCATTAGCATTCCATAATCTCCTTCTCCAATGGCTTCTGCTCGCATAAGTCTAGCTAATAGGTCTAACTCTTTTGCGGTGTAATTAATAACACTCATACTATCACCTAATATAGGTTATGCTTTTTGCCCTTTATAATGAATAAAATATAACATAATATATGATTTTTATTGAATTGTTTTCAGTTTCGTGTTACTATATTTCTGTAGTAGTTGATATATCTTAAATTTTTTAATAAGAGAAAAACTAGTATATTAAATATTAAAAATCAATACAATTTAGTCGATGAAAACATTGTGTTTTCTCAATAATATAGGGGATTAGTTAAATGGTATAATAGGAGTCTCCAAAACTTTTGTTGGGAGTTCGATTCTCTCATCCCCTGCCATTTGTACATTACGCAAACTCAATCTGTTGTTTTACAGGCGGGTTTGCGATTAAGATAGCAATTAAAAGAGTGCCAAAATAGGCACTTTTATTTGATTATATGTTATAATGTTCTTAGAAAGCAGTGGTGATGATGGTGATATGAAGAATATTGAAAACATTTTTTCTCAAATAGATGCAGTTGACCATCGTACTGTTAAAAACCCACTTAAACATAAAATAAGGATATCTGGTGAATTATTTTGTTCAACTTCCATTTTTATTCTTTTAGAACACGTAAAATATATAATGCAAAACAATTTAAGAAATTTTGAACTTAAAATTGTTATCAATACAAAATATATTGCAGATGAAGCAACACTTATTGTTTTTGAAATACTATTATACTATTTAATAAAAAATAGTATTTGCGATATTACATATACATTTATTATAGATAAGACCTTATTAGGGTATGAAAATTTTAGAGCTAGTAATCTATTTCAATACAATACTCGAAAAATAAATAATAACAATTTCGTTAAAACATTCGAAAAAGAAACTCAAATATGCAGAAATCATTTTAGAAAACTATGTGTTAATAATGAAGAGAATAAGGTAGGAATATTTTTATCCATATTGCTTTCAGACATAACAACCTTTTTATCCGCATATAATATAGAGAAAGAATATGCTGAGGATTTATCTGAAGTTATTACAGAAATAGTCGGTAATTCTTTAGAACACTCTGATGGAGATTGTTTGCTAGATATAAAAATAGTTGTTGATAATGTACATAAATACAAGAATATTAATGTTACTACAATAACCATAAGCGATATTTTAATCGGAAGTAATATTAAACAATATATTGGAGATACTAATAGAAGTTCATACTCTCCTAGAAATGAAATAGTATTAACAGCCTATGATAATCACCGATCCCAATTTTCAAAGAATTATGATATAAACACATTCTCTACTATTTCGGCATTTCAAAAATATGTTACTACTAGGAAAAATTCTATAGGGTCTGGTGGTACTGGTCTTACGACGTTAATTAAACAATTAAAAAATAAGGCTAGAGAAGATTATTGCTATGTGTTAAGTGGTGATGATGTGATTTATTTTAAAGAACCTTTTTTGGATTTAACAGAAGAAGGTTTGATTGGATTTAATAATGACAATGATTATTTATCAAAAATACCATCACCAGAAATTGTAGGTAAAAATTTAAATAGATTTAATGGTACAATTTATAACTTAAGTTTTATTTTGGATGAAAGGAATGAAGAAAATGAATAAAATAAATTTGAAATTCGATAAAACTATAACTGGATTGGCTGGAAATCTATTCGGTGTAGTTGAATATGAAAAGCAAGCAAAGGAGAAATTTAGATGGGATGAGCAAAATGAAATAATTTTTCCAGACCATATAAAGAAAATAGGAATATCATTTATACAAGGTTTTTTCAGTGAAATATTAAGTAAAATAGATAAAAATGCGATTGACAAATATATAGTAATCAAAAGTTCATCAAATGAATTGACAACCAAGATAATGGAAAACTTGAAATTTTAATGACACCATTTGAAATTGCACAGGTAGTAACCAGTGTTCTAGCAATTCTTTTATCTATTGCATCACTTATATACACTAATCATATTTCAAAAAAACAGACCAAACTTAAAATGAAAGAAAACTATTATCAGCCAGTTTTTCAGGAGATGCTTCTTGTTACGTTTCCCAATGTATTTACAAGTTTTATTGATATAAAGAATAATATTGTATATACTGAAGCATCTAATGATTTTGAAAAGGCAATTGGAGAATTCAGAAAAAAAATAAAATTTTTACAATTTATTGATATTACTGTATATAATAATATTGATAGTTTATTAGTCAAGATAGATGATGATATTGTATTGTTATGTTCAGATAGAGATAATAAAGAAGAAAAAATTAAAGAAATACACAATTTAATTAACCAACTCTATGATGAGATAAATGAATATTATAAATAAGATACCAAATTAATCTGATATGAACCTCGTTTCTATGTCCAAGAAACGGGGGTTCATATCAGATGATAGTATTTTATTAGAATGTATTAGAAGAATTTAAACAAAGTGCTCATTATCTACATTTTGTTATTTACTCTCAATGGTACTTTTAGCAGAAAAAGATAAATTTGAACCTTCGTAGGTTTCAGAAGGAGTATTCAATAAAAAGTAAAAATAATAGACAAAATTAGAATTTGGAAACTGGTTCAGTTTCTGTGCTAAGTCAAAGGGCACTTTAAAAATGGAGTGTTAATATAGATGAAACCGTGGAAACATACAGTAAAACACGGTTTTTGTTTTTAGTGAAAGACTGTATACTTATTTTGATTGGGGATGTTAAGATGAAGATGATGGCTTATGATTTTAAAACTGGAGATTTTGATAATTGGAAAATTGATAATAATTATCATTGTCTTTATATTTTAGAAGGAAATAAGTATTTATATATTGGAGAAAGTGCTAATGTAAAAGAAAGAGCGAAGAGCCATAAAGGCGATATATCGGAGAACTATTGTCAGTTTCATACTATGTATATTATTACGGATAGTCATGCCAATGCAACTATTATGAAACATTATGAACATTTATTAGTAGTACTTATTAGCATGGATAGAAAGTATATTGTAACAAATGAAAGAGAAGGTTATAAATATAACTTTTATTATAATAAGAATCAATATGAATTAAAATTTGATAAATTGTGGTTGATTCTTGAAAAGATGGGAATTGTAAAAGAAAAGAAATTTAAAGATTTATTGGATTCTGAAGAATTTAAACGAGCTCCTTTTAAAAAATTGAATTCGGAACAAACAAGGGCCTTAAAATCTATTGTACATGTAATAGATTCTAAGGAAACATATCCAGTGGATAGTAGTTATAAAGCAAGGCCTATAAGAATAACAGGAAATCCTGGTACTGGTAAAACGGCACTTGCTATTACCCTATTTGATTATTTGAAGAGCAGTGAACAGTATCGTGATAAAAAGATAGTAATTGTTGTAGCGAATCCTTCTTTAAGGGAGGAGATAAAGTATGCATTAAGTTGTTTAAAATATTGTAAGAAGAGTGTAGTAGCGCCAGTGGAATTAACAAGGAAAAAATATGATATTGTTATTTGTGATGAGGCACACAAGTTGAGAAGGTTTAAGTATTTAAGAAGCTATGCACGTGCCTTTAAAAAGGGAAATGAACGATTAGGTCTTACTAGTAGTTATGATGAGTTAGATTGGTTGTTAATGCAATCTAAAACCCTTATTTTGTTCTATGACTCTCGTCAAATTGTTTCTCCCTCTGCTATCCCTAAAGATATTTTTAATCAAAAGATAGAAACTATCGATAGAGGAATTCGTCCTATTGAGTTAAAAAAGCAGATGAGAGTACAAGCAGGGCAAGGTTATGTAGATTATATTTATGATATTCTATATGGGGAAAATCCTAGGCGAAAAATATTTTTAAATTATACTTTTAGGATAGTAGAAAGTTATCAAGAGCTAGATAAGATTATTACTTTAAAAGAAGAAAAATATGGGTTAAGTAGGATAGCTAGTGGTTATTCGTTTGAATTTTCAAATGATAATACACCAGAATCCCATACTTTTATAGTTGATTCTCAAAAAGTAAAATGGAATACATGTACAGTGGGATGGATTCGAAAAGAGGAATGTAAGAAGGAAATTGGTAGTATTTATACGCTTTCTGGTATAGATTTAAATTATATAGGAGTTATCATAGGACCAGAATTATACTATGATAAAGTAAGTAAAAAAATAAAATTAGATAAGGATAAGTTCTATGATAATACAGTGAAATGCCAAAAATCGGATGAGGCAATTTATGAAGAGGTTTTGAATGCTTATGCTATTTTGTTGACACGAGGAATTTATGGTACTTATGTTTATGTTTGTGATGAAAATTTAAGAGAATATTTAAAGCAATTTATTGATAGTAATGTTTATAGTAGGTAACAAAAAATTATAGTGGGTGTTTTCATTATAATTTTTTTATTACAAAACTGTAAGTTTAAAAAAGATAGAATTTGTGTATAATTATGTCAGAAATGTGGTGATACTATGATAGGAAAGGAAAGTTTATTGTGGGTTATATAACTATTATTAAATATGCAACTTTATTTTTTCCACTTGTGGCATTTTTATTTACTATTCCTTTTATTTTAATCGAATATCATAAATATGGCTCTATTTCTATTTTAAAATCTATTATTACTTATTTATTTGTTTATTATCTTATATGTGCTTATTTTTTAGTGATTTTACCATTGCCTAAAATTAGTGAAGTTGCTCTTCTTACAACCCCCAGAGTGCAATTGGTTCCTTTTGACTTTGTAATTGATTTTATTAAGTATTCATCATTTAATATTATACAAATTGATACTTATTTGCCTGCAATGAGGGAGTCTTACTTTTATGTACCAGTTTTTAATATTATATTAACAATTCCCTTTGGCATGTTTTTACAATACTATTTTAATTGTAATAAGAAAAAAGTAATTATCTTTTCTTTTTTGTTAAGTTTATTCTTTGAACTTACACAATTAAGTGGACTATATTTTATTTATCCAAGAGGATATCGTTTGTGTGATATCGATGATTTGATTTTAAACACATTTGGTGGATTTTTAGGATACTACTTAGTGATTCCTTTGTCTTATTTTATCCCTAAAATGGAAGCGGTTAACCAAAAAGCCAGACAGCGTGGAAAAGTTGTTTCGGGCTTTAGAAGAACAACAGCCTATTTTTTAGACTTATTTATTTTTTTAGTAATAGAGTTATCTGTGATTGCTTTATTTATTGATAATATTTATTTATCTATTACTATTGCTATTATTTATTATTTTTTAGTGCCACTTTTTTTAAACACTTCTACTTTTGCAGAGAAATTTTTAAATATTGAAGTGTTAGATTATAACAATCAGAGAAATAAATCGAGATTATTATGGAGAAAGTTTTTGGCATTAAGTATATATATATTAATTCCCTGTTTTTTTAGTTATATAATTTTTAATGTTCGTAATGATATTATTAGAGAATTTGTAGGATTCATTTTTATTGTTTTTCTATTTTTATTCTATTTATTATCCAGTATGAAATATTTTTTTACTAATAAAGATATGCTATATGAAAAAATTACGAAAACGAAATTAGTAAGTACAATTAAATAGAATCATTAAGCATTGCAATATGAGACGTTTTTTGATATAATAGACTGCTAAAAGAGGGGGGATGTATATGCAAAATGACTCTGTAGGGTTGTCATATTATCAAGTTATGGCTTTTCTATTTTCCATTGATGAGATGAGAGAAGAAAATCCGTATTTTCATGATAATATTGTCTCAGTGTTTGAAAACTATGTTGTATTAAGAGCCAGTGAACTTAGTGAGTACCCTGCTTTCATGACAAAATGGGTTAGAAATACGAAACAGTTTACAATTTCTACAAGTTTATTAAGTTATTTAGGTCATTTAACATCAATCGATGTTTTTGATGGACGTTTTATGAAAAATTTTACAAGAGAGTGTATTGAGAAAGAGAAAGATATCAGTGCAAATTTTAGAAATGGTCGATGTAAAAAATAAAGCAATTGACATATAAAGGAATCCTATGTTAGTCTAAGAATGATAAATGTTTTGTTTTCAAGGAGAAAATTATGGATTTTACAAAAATAAAGTTTGCCTCATATAATCCATCATATGATGAGTACTTTAATTATTATTTAAAAGATAAATCTATTACCGAATATGTTAGTTTTTCTAAATGGGATTCAGCATTAATATTTTATGATAATGATTTCGCTGGATTTTATAAGAACATTGTTCGGGATGATGATTTAAATGATAGAGAGCTATATATTGCTTTAATTCCTAAGTATCGTCAAAAAGGAATGGCAAGTTATGTGGTAAATACATTAACGGAACGCATTTTTGAAAATGATGCAGAATGTGAATATGTTCATCTATCTATAGATAAGGACAATTTAGCCTCTATTCGATTAGCACAAAATTGTGGATTTTTAGAGAATGTCTCTTTAGAAGAGGAATTAAGAGCTGATGGGGATAATCGTACTTTGATATTTTCCACTAGAAATAAAAATTATGGAGAAAGAACAGAGGTTTCTCATACAAGAAGTAGGTAGCATCTTATAGGTGCTTTTTTCTTGCGTAGAAAATAAAATGAATTTATAATGTATAAAGACTGTTTAGGAAGTGAAAAATTATGGAAAAGTTTCAAGATGTAAAAAAAGCAAGCATTTTGGGCATGCTTGGCAATATAATTTTATTGATTATTAAGGCTATTATTGGATTTATTACTAATAGTCAGGCTATGATTGCAGATGCTTTTAATAGTGCTGGCGATATTTTTTCTTCTATTATGACTTTTATTGGGAATCGAGTTGCTTCAAGGCCTGGTGATGATGACCATAATTTGGGACATGGAAAGGCAGAGTATATTTATTCAATGCTAATTAGTATTGTGATGATGATTATGGCCTATCAAGTGATGAAGGGTGTTGTTTTATCCTTTGTTTATGAGGAAAAATATTTTTTTTCTATATGGCTAGTTATTATTTGTTTCATTACCATAATAGTAAAATTTTTTCTCTATCTTTATACAAATGCTTTATATAGAAAACATCATAATTTACTAATTAAGGCGAATTGTCAAGATCATCGAAATGATTGTTTACTTACTACTTTAAACTTAATTGCTTCTCTTTTTAGTTTAAGACAAGTTTATTTTGTAGATGGTATAGTTGGAATTTTAATTGCATTGTGGATTTTAGTAACTGCTTTTAAGATATTTAAAGAAAGTTATGACGTACTTATGGATAAATCGATTGATGGAGAAACAAGAAATAAAGTATATCAAATTATTAATAGTCATCCAGAAATTAGAAAAGTGACTCATTTTAATTCTACGCCAGTTGGATATCAGTATCAAATATCATTTACTATTTTTGTGGATGGCAATCTTTCTACTTTTGAAAGCCATGATATTGCAAATTATTTAGAAAAAGAAATTGATAAACAGATTCCAGAGGTTTATTTAACTGTAATCCATGTGAATCCTGTAGAAATAGAAAATAAATAGATATGGTCTATTTGTTCTTTTTTTGATATAATAAGAGTCAATTTGGGGGGCTTTTATGAAATATAGTTGGGATATGGATAATATTAAACGTCATAAGAAACAATATGAGAAGGCACTTAGATATTCTAGGAAACTTACAAAAGAAGATAAGGATATTTTTCGTAGAGGTATTAGAGATTTTGAAAGTATGGAAAATCTTTATAAATATCATGAACTTTTTACTTTTACTGGTAAACAAAAATATGTAGACAGGGATAAAATGTTGCCAAAGGATATGTTGGACGATTATTGTTCTGTCCCTAGGTTTATTCGGGATATTTTGATGGATGCTTTAAAAGGTTTTAGAAATATTGAAATTGTTTCCGATTTCATTGATGTTCCACGGCAATATTTTTCTGACGAAGAGTTGGTGGAAATGTCTCTAGATTTTTGTAAATGGTTACCAAAAAAGGAATATCAAAAAGACTTTGAGCATTTTCTTAATGAGTCGAATCATTTACTATATTTTGACTATTTTGAAAATGTGGATTTTTTGGGGTTTACTTTTCCATTTTTTTATCCAAGCTATAAACCATACTTTTTGGTCAATAGACAAGATACAATTGAGGATTTTGCTACCCTAAATCATGAGATGGCTCATGGTGTTTTTTCCCGTAATTATGAAGATGGAAATCATTTATTTTATCTTTCAGAATTAGAAGGTTATTTTTTTGATTTTTTATCTTACCAATACTTACATCAAACATTAGGAAAAATTCCGTTAGATGATTTAGAATATAATAGATTAGTAACTGAATATGATAATTTTCTTTCTTTCTATGTTGAATCTAGTGCTATTTCTTTATTTCGGAAGGGATTTTCTATTGACTCTGCTACTATTTTAACTAAGGCGTATCAACACCAAGTTGCAATAGAATTAAATGAGGATTTTTTATTGGAAACATTACATCTAAATCCCCAAGATACTGCTAATTATAGCATTTCCTTTTTAACGAGTTTGGACTTAGAAAATATATATTTTAAAGACGAAGAATATGCACTTTATCTATTTGAAAAGATTAGAACAAATAGAGAAGATAATCTTCTTGATAATTTGCGAAAAAACCATATAACTTTTATGGATGATGGTTATGAAAATTTGAAAGCGAAAGTGAAGACTTTTCTATAATTATATTTCTTAAAAGCTAATAAAAAGACGCATCCTTGCGTCTATTTTGTTAAAAGTTCACAAATAAGATTGCTAATTTCTGTAGGATTTTCGATAGATAGTCCTTCAATTAGGCGGGCTTGTGCGTATAAAACTTTACTATATTTTTTTAACTCTTCTATTTTTTTGTTTTGGTATAATTCTTTTAGTTTTTTACTAATTGGATGTTGCTCATTAATTTCCATAATCGTTTGTGCTTTAATGTTTTCTCCGTTTGGCATTTCTTTTAAAGCCTTTTCCATTTCGACAGAAATCTCACCCTTAGAAGTTAGACATACAGGATGATTTTTTAATTTATGTGTAAAGTTAATAGATTCTACTTGGGCATCTAACACTTCTTTCATTTCTGAAAACATATCCTTAGACTCTTCATTAGCCTTTTTTAAGGCATCTTTTTCTTCCTCACTATCAAGATCTGCTTTCTCATCTGCAATATTTAAAAATTCATAAGAATTATAATTCATAATTGTTTTTAACACGAATTCGTCCATATAATTTGTTAGATATAGAATTTCATATTTTTCTTTGATACGTTCTACCTGTGGTAATAAATCGATTTTATCAAGTGATTCTCCACAAGCATAATAAATTTTATTTTGTCCTTCTATCATTTTTTCTGTATATTCTTTTAGAGTTACGTATTTTTTATCTTTGGAAGAGTAAAACAATAGTAAGTCTTGTAACTGTTCTTTGTTCATGCCATAACTACTATAGATTCCATATTTTAATTGCATTCCAAAATCGTTATAGAATTTTTCATAGTCTTCACGATTATTTTTTAGAATACTTTCTAATTCTTTACGAATTTTAGTTTCTAGACTTTTAGCAATCATTCCAATTTGACAATTATCTTGCAGTGTTTCTCTAGAAATGTTGAGAGAGATATCTTCACTATCTATGATTCCTTTTACAAAACTGAAGTAGTCTGGCAGTAGTTCACTACACTTTTCCATGATTAATACACCGCGAGAATATAATTGTAATCCTTTTTCATAATTTTTACTATAATAGTCAAATGGAGCATGGCTAGGAATAAATAGTAATGCTTTGTAACTAGAGCGACCTTCTACATCACTTTGGATTATATGAAGAGGTTTTTCATAATCATAGAATTTATCTGTATAGAAATCATTATATTCTTCTTCTTTTACATCTTTTTTCTTTTTATGCCAGATGGGAATCATACTATTTAATGTTTTATCTTCCTCTATTTCTTTTTCTTCTTGCATTGATTTTACGGTCATACGAATTGGATAGTGGATGTAATCGGAATATTTTTTGATTAAACTAGAAAGATGGGCTTCTTCTAAAAATTCGTCATAGCTTTCTTCCTCTAAATTTTCCTTTATATATAAAGTGATTGTAGTACCATTCTCTTTTTTATCGCATTCTTCTAATGTATAACCATCAGCACCACTAGAAATCCATGTGTAACCTTTATCACTATGGATTGATTTACTAGAGACTTTTACTTTATCACTTACCATAAAGGCAGAGTAAAATCCTACTCCAAATTGTCCAATAATAGACATATTCTTTTTATCATCCATATTTTCTTTAAATAATTCAGAGCCACTTTTGGCAATTGTTCCAAGATTTTCCTCTAATTCTTCTTTTGTCATTCCAATCCCATTATCTGTAATGGTTAATGTTTTTTCTTCCTTATTAGGTATGAGACGGATTTCCAGATTATTTTTATTTACTTTAATTGATTTGTCGGTAAGACCTTGGTAAGATAATTTATCTAGAGCATCACTAGCATTAGAGATTAATTCTCTTAGGAATATTTCTTTATTTGTATAGATTGAATGAATCATCATGTCTAAAAGTTTTTTTGATTCAGCTTTAAACTGTTTTTTCTTCAATTTTATCAACTCTTTTCTGTTTGTTTTTGTTAGAGGTTACTAACGAAATATATCGTAACACCAGCCTTGGCAAATGTCAATATAGAGTGCTAAAATATTATGCGATTTTCTATAATAATATTCTCTTATCATACAAAGCATGTTCGGTTAAGATAGTGTATATTTTGAATTATTATTCGTTGGGTATTTCAAATTAAAGTAAATAAAAAATTGTATTTTGCAATTTTTTATTAAGATATTATAGTTTTTGTCAGTTACAGATTAGATGAAAATCTTTCTGTTTTGCTTGTCTCGCAATTTTTATAACTGAAAAATATCCTAGATAAGTAACTTATTTAGGATGAATTTTCTTATTTATGAATTGTATAAACAAACATAGTACTATCACTATTATTAGCGGCAAAACCTTTGTAGTCTTTTCCGAGCTGTATTAGGGCATCTATTTTATTGCTATATTGTTTAATTTTATTAGAATATATTACTAGTTGGTCGATACCTTGGCTTTTGAATTGTTCTGTACCTTTTTGCAAACTAGTACTGCCTTCTACTAATTGTTTTAATCCACTTTCTAACTGTATCGTTCCCTCGTATAATTGCGTGGAACCAGAAGACAGACTATTTAGACCATCACTCAGTTGAACTGCTCCATTTTCAAGAGTATTAATACCTTCTAGCAGCGTATTAAATTGTGAAAAAGATGATAAGGTTGTAAGCGTTATTTGTAATGATTCGCAATTGGCATGTAATAATGTTGCTAGTTCATAAGCAGTTTTTAGTTTTCCTAATGGATCATTTTCATCTGTTGGTTGATATTGCTGTAAATTATTTGTAATGTAAATATTTTTTAATGTTTCTTCATTCATACCTGTTTGACTTATGATACGCTCTATTGTTAGGTTATTTTTTTGTAATAAATTATTGAGATTTGTTGTGACTTCTGTAATGTTTTTTCCTTGTAAGTTCTCCGCTAATTTTCCTTCAATTGCCATAAGGGCGGTTTTGAGATTTGTAAGTCCTTGCTGTAGGCTGATGGAACCATTCTTAAGATTATAAATAGCATCATGTGCAGATTTCATATTGTTACTTAGCATTTTAGAACCATCATAGGCATTTATGGTACCATTTGTAAGACTTTTGCTACCATCTTCAAGTTTTTGCATATTTTCTTCTAATTGGTTCATACTCTGATAAAGGTCTTCTACTTGTTCTAAAAGATGGAAGTCTTTATCTTCTAATAATTTGGGACTTGCTACAATATAAGTATTTTGTAAAGAAAATTTTGTAGTTTTATAAGTAATCATAATTTCATTTAATGATTTTAAATTATCAAGATTTGTACTTTCATATAATCCAGGGCAAGCAAGAGAAGTTAAGATACTTCTAGTTCCTGTGGATATGACTTTTCCATTAGTCACTTGGAAATCTTTATTTTCTTTTCCATCAAATACTGTGCTAAGAGTTATGGCAAAAGGAGTATATAAGATTTCATTTTGATTATTAATACGAACTGTTTGGGCTTCTTTATTCGTAAACTGGTAATGAATTTTAATTGTTCCCTTTTTTCCAATCATTTTTTTAGGGTCCATTTTTTTATCATTTAAATAGTAATCTATTTTTACTTCAATTGGTAATAGTTTATCTGTAGTTCCCTTATAGAAAATATCCCTTCCTTCATTTTTCCATATGATTTTATTGCCATCTAATTGGTAGGACTCATCTCCATTTATGTTTAGAATATCTTCTAGATAGGTATTATCTATTTCTTCTTTTTCTTTTAAAAATGATAGATGGTTGGAAACAGATGAATTTTTAAGTTTTCCACTATAATCAAGGGATGAATAAATGACTTCACTTTTGGTAAGAGCGTAAGTAGTATTAGGGATTAATAAGATACCTATCATTGCGATAAGTGTGAATAATTTTTTTCTTTTTTTCATAATTTTTCCTCTCTTTCTAGTTTTTTGTTGTTTTCATGATGACAGAATCTAACGATAATAATAATGCGGGTAGAATCATAATGACTGAAAACATACTAATGATGGCACCTCTTGATAATAAATTACAGATAGATGCAATCATGTCAATTTTTGAAAATATTGCAACACCAAAGGTGGCTGCAAAGAAGCAAAGGGCCGAGACGATAATAGATGGCACTGTTTTTTCTAATGTGTTTTTCATTGCTTCTTTTTTGTCTTTTATTTTCTTTCTATTTTCTAAATACTTTGTTGACATTAAAATAGCATAATCTATGGTTGCACCTAATTGAATCGTACCAATAACAATCGATGCAATAAATGGCAAGGTAGTATTTGTAAAATAGGCGACTCCCATATTTAAAAAGATGGCAAATTCAATAGCAATTACTAAAATAAATGGCAGGCTAATAGACTTTAATACGATTAGCATTAATAGGAAGATAACGACAATAGAAATATAGTTGACTACTTTAAAGTCATGATCTGCAATTTCTACTAGATCTTTTGTTAAAGCACCTTCGCCAGCAATAATGGAAGAGGAGTCATATCTTTTAACCAGGCTATCAATTTCATTAATTTGCTTATTTAATTTTTTACTTGCTACTTCATAGGTAGAGTTTAAAATGATTAATTGATATTTATCGCTTTCAAAAGTGGTGATTAATTCCTCTGGAATCATTTCTTTTGAAAGTCCAAAATCTAGCAGAGTAGTAGGTGCTAAAACGAGATCAATACCCTCTATCTCTTTTAATTTGTTTACTAATTCTTTTGTTTTATTTGGTTTTAAGTTTTTATCTATTAATATAATTTCAGGAGAGACAATATTGAATTTTTCTGCTAAGTCAGAATTTGCGATTCTACTTGGTAAGCTTTGTGGTAAAGATTTATCTAGTTTATAGTAAACTTGATAATGACTATTGCCATAACATGCTGGGATTAGTAAAATAAGAAAAATGATGATGAGAATGATGCTGTGTTTGATAGAAAAATTTTGAATATGCTGAAATTTTGGAAGGAAATTTTTATGTTTTGTTTTTTCTATTAACTTGTCAAATACTAATAATAAAGATGGAAATACGCTTAAGACACATATAAGTCCCCAAATGACACCTTTTGCCATGACGATACCAATATCTTTTCCTAATGTTAAATCCATAAAGCATAGGGCTAGAAATCCCGCAATTGTAGTAAGGGAAGAGCCTATAATAGATTTGAAGGTTTCATTAATAGCAATTGCCATAGCCTCTTTCTTTCTTTTTTCTTTTTCTTTGGCGAGCTCATACTTATGATATAAAAATATTGAAAAGTCAGTAGTAACACCTAATTGCAAAACAGCAGTAATGGCCTTTGTAATATAGGAAATTTCTCCTAGAAAAATATTGGTTCCCATATTATAAAGAATAGCAATACCAATATTCCCTAATAAGAAGAAGGGGATGAGATAGGAATCTGTTGCTAGTAATAAGACAATGATACATAAGCTGGCAGCGATTATAATGTATGCGACAATTTCTTCATTTGATAAGTCCATTGTATCAAGGACCATTGCCGTCATTCCACTGACGGTAGATGCATCCTTTACAGTAGAACGTAGCGTTTTTACAGCGTCTATTGTATTTTCATCTGAAATAGAATTTTTGAAGGTAACAACAATAACAGTTTCCTTTTCATGATATACTTTTTCTATTATGTCATCTGGTAACACGGAAATTGGAATGGCAGTATCAGTGATATTTGCGATACTAGCTACTTGTTCGACACCATTTATCTTTTTTATTTCATCTTGCAACTTTAAAATGTCACGTGAAGTCATATTATCAACCATAACAAAGGAGAATGCTCCAATACCAAATTTTTCTGTTAAAATATTCTGTCCTTCAATAGTCTCAATATCTTCCGGTAAGTAAACTAAAATGTCATAATTAATTTTCGTATTTACATAGCCCCATATAGCAGGAACTAATAATATGAGAGATGCTATTGTAATTCCTAAACTATGATTTGTAATCCAATTTGCACATTTTTTCATAAAAAACCTCCATTGCTTATCTATTATATGCAGGCAGATTTTAAAATTCAGTAACATTCTATTCATTTTGTTGGATAAACAACATATTCTGATAAAATGTATGGATAAATAACCAACTTAGTGTATTTTACCTTAACAAATGTAGTGAAAAAAAATATAATAGTATTGTGGTGGCTAATATGAAAGAAAAAAAGATAGATTTAAGAATTTTAAAAACGAAAAAAAGTTTATATGAATCTTTACTTTATTTAATGAAGGAAAAATCTTTCGAAGATATTAAAGTTTCTGATATTTGTGAAAGAGCATATATTAATCGTTCCACTTTTTATGCGCATTTTGAGGATAAATATATGTTATTTGATACTTTAATTAAGGATTTAAAGGAAAGCTTACGAAAGGAGTTAGAGAATAAGCGTAGTATTTCTAATTTAAAGGAGTACTATATTGAACTGATAAAGGTTTTAATGAATCATATGGAAGATAGACGTGATATTTATATGCCTATTATGCTTCATAATCGTAATAGTATTGCTATGGATATGATTTATGATACTTTAAATGAGGATATCACAAAAAAATTAGAGGAAGAAGAACTTAACTATAAAAAGAAAATCCCAAAAGAATTTTTAGCAAAATTTTATTTAGGTGCTATTACAAATATTGGAATGGAATGGCTGATGGGAAAATATAGACGAGAAGATATTATTTCTTATTTAGAAGAGCTAATACTTGATAATTCGTAAAAAAATAGCATTGTAGAACAGTGATTTCACCTTGACACATTCTTAAAAAAATTCTACAATAGAACTAAGATATGATTTAAATTTATTTTTAAATACATTTTGTAGGGAGGTAATTATGGATAATAGTTTATTTTCCATATTACTTTTACTTATTGGATTATTTGTAGGATTTGGAGTTGCTTTTTTACTAAGTTATTTTAGAGTAAATAATGCATCAAAAAAAGTAGAAGCTATGATAAATCAGGCACGTAAAGACGCAGAGAAGGTTAAAAGAGAGACGATTTTAGAGCAGAAAGAAGAATCTCATAAATTAAAGATAGAAACGGAAAAAGAGATTAAAGAAAAAAAAGATGAATTAAAAGCGTCTGAAGATCGCTTATTACAAAGAGAAGCGAATATGGATAAGCGAGATGAATTATGTCAAAAGAGAGAGGCTACTTTAAATGATAGAGAAGCTAAACTTGTAGTGCGTCAGAATGAAATTCAAGATGAGAAAAGTAAAGTGGAAGAAGTAAAGAAAGAACAGTTAGAATTGTTAGAAAAAATTTCTGGTTTTAGTAAAGATAGAGCTAGAGAAATGGTTATGGCTCAAGTAAAAGAGGCCATGGCGACGGAAGTATCCCAATATATTAGGGAACAAGAAAATGAAGCGAAATTAACAGTGGATAAGAAAGCAAAGGAAATGATCGTAGTATCTATGCAGAAGTATGCTGCCGATATTGCAAGTGATCAAACTGTAACGGTAGTTGACTTACCAAATGATGAGATGAAGGGTCGTATTATTGGTAGGGAAGGTCGAAATATTCGAACGATAGAAGCGATTACAGGAGTAGACTTAATTATTGATGATACACCTGAGGCAGTAGTACTTTCGAGTTTTGATCCACTGCGACGTGAAATAGCGCGTGTTACTTTAGAAACTTTAATTAAAGATGGTAGAATTCACCCAACTAGAATAGAAGAGTTATATGATAAAGTAAGTAAAGAGATGAAGCAAAAGATAATCGAATATGGACAGGATGCAACTTTTGAGTTGGGACTTACAAAGTTTGAACCTGAATTGATAGAAATTATTGGAAAACTTCACTTTAGAACAAGCTATGGTCAAAATGCTTTGCAACATTCTTTAGAGGTAGCACATTTGTCAGGACTTCTAGCAGCAGAGTTAGGAGAAAATATCACTTTAGCAAAACGTGCTGGACTTTTACATGATATTGGAAAAGCAATTGATCACGAAATTGAAGGAAGTCATGTAGAAATTGGTGCTGATCTTGCTAGAAAATATCATGAAAATGATATTGTTGTTAATTCGATTGCATCACATCATGGTGATGAAGAGTCGAGAAGTGTCATTGCTATTATTGTAGCAATTGCTGATGCACTAAGTGCATCTCGTCCAGGAGCCCGTAATGATTCTTTAGAGAATTATATTAAGAGATTAAGTCAATTAGAAGAGGTTGGCAATAATATTGCAGGCGTAGAAAAAGCGTATGCTGTACAAGCAGGAAGAGAATTACGTGTTATTGTGAAACCTGAAGAGGTAGATGACCTGCAGGCTCATAAGATTGCTCGTGATGTAAAAGAAAAAATAGAAGAGAGTATGAAATATCCTGGGACAATTAAGATTACGGTTGTTCGTGAAACAAGAGCACAAGAAGAAGCAAAATAGTTTCTTCTTTTTTATGAAACAAAAAATGTAGAAAATCTGTGAGTAAAAGCAGAAGATTCTACATTTTTTGTATGA